>JABDAP010000021.1 GCA_013289065.1 Bacteroidota bacterium
TGCCTTTTGGTGCGCTGGTAACACCCAATCCCTTTTTATAAGCATTGGCGATCGATATCATTAGCCATGTCAGCAACGTTAGCGCCAATATCATCTGGATCACGTTACGGGTCATGGAAAGGTCATATACTTTAATGCTTTCGTCTGCTGTTCCATCTTCTTTCAGGGCAACGATCTTCTCTTCTTCAATTTTATAACCATTGTATGCTGCTGCTCCATGTTCAAATCTTGAAGACATGAATGCCGTAAGCCCTTTTTGTTTTGAATATAAAATAATGGGTAATGGGATGGAAACATGGTGAATGCCTCCTTCGCTGTCGTGGTATTCTGTAAAATGATATTCGTGATTGTCGAGGATGTGTCCAAAGATGACTTCAGCCGCATCAAAACTTTTTTTAGGTGCCGGAGTTGACTGGCCTTCTGCCGGGGCATTATTATGGGTAGAATCCTGTGCAAGCAAAGGAGCTGAAAAAACGACAATAAAAAGGCTGAAAATCGCTGCCAGTAATAATTTCACAGTTCTGAGGGCCATACCGGTTCCTAAATTTGCGGCAAAGATAGGGGTACGGGGCTGAAAAGCCTGAATGAAACGGGAGAAAATGGAGAAAAAGTTAGGGTGCCTGTCTACCCTCTTCTTCAAGTAGTTTTTTGATCTTTTCGAGGTAAATCACATCTATTTGGTCTTTAGGGCGGTTAGCCGCTTTTTTGGAGTCGATCAGGTGATTTATGTGTAGAAATGGAATTTTAACAGGGCCCAAATCAGCCATTGCGGCCTGTAAAAGACATTCATCAAAAGAAAGGTCTTCGAGTCCTTTTACGGCAACCATAAGATCCAGGCGCATGCCGTTATTCAGGTTAAAGTTTGTCCAAGCTGGAATAATTTCAAGGGTTTCGAGCATAAAGTAATCAACATGGCTGTAATCTTTCATTGCCAGCCGAAACCTGTTCCTGTTCTCTAACGAATCGGCTATCCATATATCAACATCATCAGTTGTTCTTTGGCAGCCATGAAGATCCATGTTTATTGAGAAGTGTCCAAAAACTTATCAATTCTTCATCAAATATATCCATGAAATATTTTATGAAATTTCTTTAGGGGGATGGAAAGGCTTGTGCGTAATTTTAGCTTTACGGAACATAATATTCATCTTCATTAGGGTAGTCATCATTTTGAAGCGTTCCATATAAGTACGTTTCAGGGCCGTACGCAGTTGATCCATTTCTGCTTTTCAAAATAGAAATTCATTTCTTCCTCGCTCACTATATTTTTGATTTCAGACTTTTGTTATACCAATACAGCTTTCTTTTTATCAAACTGCATCTCATGCAATTTAGCATACAATCCACCCAATAGCAAGAGCTCTTCGTGGGTGCCCATTTCTTTAACTTCTCCTTTATCGAGTACGATGATCTTGCTTGCTTTTCGGATGGTTGACAGCCGGTGTGCGATCACAATTGAGGTTCTGCCCGAGATCAAGGCATCGGTTGCTTTTTCGATCAGCATTTCACTTTCGGTATCGATAGAAGAGGTTGCCTCGTCCAGTATCAATATAGATGGGTCGAATAAGAGTGCACGTATAAATGAAAGCAATTGGCGCTGGCCGAGGCTCAGTGTACTCCCTCTTTCCATTACATCATAATCATATCCGCCGGGAAGCTGCATGATGAATTCATCAACACCGATCATCTTTGCAGCTTCGATCACCTGTTTGCGAGATATGTCAGGATTGCGTAGTGTGATATTATCCATCACCGATCCTGAAAATAAAAATACATCCTGCAACACAACGCCAATGCCTCTGCGCAAGGTGTCGATATTGAATGACTCGATATTTACCCCGTCAATTTTTATTTCGCCTTTTTGAATATGGTATAACCTGTTCAGTAAACTGATGATGGATGTTTTGCCGCTGCCCGTATGCCCAACAAGCGCAACCGTTTCTCCGGCCTTTACTGTAAAGTTGATATCCTTTAAAACATAATTGGGTTCTGCATAGGCAAACGAAACATGTTTGAATTCGATCTGCCCGTTTATTTTCTGCGGGTCGTAGGCATCTGTTTTGGATGGCGGTGTTACATCCTCATTATCCAATACTTTTAATACACGCTCTGCTGCGATCATGCCCATTTGAAATACGTTGAATTTATCAGCGATCAAACGTAACGGCCGGAAGATCTGGTTGAGGTAAAGAATGAATGCCACAAGCAATCCCGCATCCAATGAACGGTCGGCGATCCACCAAACCAATAAACCCGTACTGATGGCCAGCACCACTTCCACCACCGGAAAAAAAATGGAGTACGCAAAAATGGCTTTGATGTTTGCATTGCGGTGTTCGGAATTGATCTTTTTGAATTTATCGAGCTCTCTTTCTTCTGCCGCAAATGCCTGTACCACCTGCATGCCGGTAATATGCTCCTGCACAAATGCATTTAATGCAGCCACTGCATTTCTTACCCTGATAAAACTTTTGTTCACACTCTCTTTAAAATAATAAGTGGCGATGATCATGATCGGGAACGGAACAAGGCTGATCAATGTTAACCGCCAATCGATCCAGAACATCGCAACCAATGTAACGATGATCGTAAGCAGGTCGGCAATGATCGGGATCAAGCCATCTGAAAAAATATCATTGATACTTTCAATGTCATTGATGGTGCGCGTGGTTAATGTACCGATCGGTGTTTTATCAAACTGGCCAAGGTTTAAGCTGAGTATCTTTTGATAAACAGCATTACGCATATCTTTTACCACATTCTGCCCAAGCCAGGAAGTGATGAACGTAAAAAAGAAACGGATAGCCGTTTCAACAAAAATAAAAATTACCTGGAAAATACTTACGGTGATAATGAATTTAGTTGCGTCCGACAGATCGGTTTTAAACAGAACCATTTCCAGCCAATGAGGAATATGAATATGCTTGCCGGTTGCTTTATCAATGGTTAACTGGATCAGGTATGGGCGAACCGGCGCAAAGGCCGCCATCACAATAGCAAGTAAAAGGCTCACGTAAAAAAAGGAACGGTATGGCTTAACAAAACCGAAAACCCTTCCCAGTACCGACACATTAAATATTTTCTTTTTTGGCGACTCACTCATGATAGTTGGCAAAGGTAAGAAGTCTCCGGGCAGCTCTTTTGCCGATTATAGAAAAATCATGCAGTGTTTTGTTCATGGGCCATGGATCATGGACAGTACATCATTCGTATATTTGTAAGACCTTATGGAGCAAGCACCCGAAATCATTTCTGAACCCGTTTTACCTAAATATAATCTCAACCCTGAACAGGAAAAAAATGAGATCATCAGGCATTACCGTGCACTATTGCGCAGCCTCAGGCCCAAATTAAAAAAGGGCGACAAAGAACTGGTTCGGCAGGCTTTTGAAATGGCGGCAGAGGCGCATAAAACAATGCGCAGGAAAAGCGGCGAACCGTATATCCTTCACCCCATTGCTGTAGCGATGATATGCGTGGAAGAGATCGGCCTGGGTGTTCGTAGTACGATCTGCGCATTGCTGCATGATACGGTGGAAGATACCGACATCTCACTCGAAGATGTTGAACGCGAATTTGGAATTGAAATAGCAAAGATCGTTGACGGGTTAACCAAAATATCAAACGTAATAGATACCAATACCAGCCAGCAGGCGGAGAATTTTAAAAAGATCTTACTCACGCTCACAGATGACCCGAGAGTGATCCTGATCAAACTCGCAGACCGCTTGCACAACATGCGCACGCTCGATCATATGAAGCGTGAGAAACAATTGAAGATCGCTTCCGAAACAGTTTGGGTGTATGCGCCACTGGCGCATCGGATGGGTTTGTACAATATTAAAACTGAGTTGGAAGATCTGTCCATGAAATACATGGAGCCCGAAGCGTATCGCGAAATTGCGAGAAAACTTTCTGAAACAAAACGTGAGCGAACGCGCTACATCAATGAATTCATCCGCCCGTTGAAAGAAAAAATGACCGCCGCCGGTTTTAATTTTGAAATATACGGAAGGCCGAAAAGCATCCACTCCATCTGGACCAAGATCAAGAAAAAAGCAGTGGCCTTTGAAGAAGTATATGACCTCTTTGCGATCCGTGTTATTTTAGATTCAGCGCCCGAAAAAGAAAAAGAAGATTGCTGGAAAGTGTATTCGATGATCACAGATGAATACACACCTTCACCGGAACGTTTGCGCGACTGGCTCAGCAATCCAAAGAATAATGGCTACGAAGCGCTGCATACAACCGTGATGGGCCCGCAGGGGAAATGGGTGGAAGTTCAGATCCGAACCAAACGCATGAACGAGATCGCTGAAAAAGGTTTGGCCGCACATTACAAATACAAAGAAGGAAGCAATGATGAGGACCGTTTTGATAAATGGTTCGGACAGATCCGTGAAGTATTAAGTACACAGGATACGGATGGGGTTGATTTTTTGCAGGATTTTAAAACTTCATTTCTTGCTGAAGAAATTTATGTGTACACACCTAAGGGCGAAGTAAAAATGCTGCCTACAGGAAGCACCGCTCTGGATTTTGCTTTTTCCATCCACTCTGCCATCGGTACAAAATGTATTGGCGCAAAAGTGCATCATAAATTAGTGCCCATCAGTCATAAACTGCGCAGCGGCGACCAGGTTGAGATCATTACCAGCAACAAACAAAAACCATCTGAAGACTGGCTCGGCTTTGTTGTTACAGCAAAAGCAAAAAGCAAGATCAAAGATGCACTGCGTGAAGAAAAAAGAAAGATAGCAGAAGACGGCAAATACACTTTACAAAGAAAAGTGGAAGCGATGGGTGCGGCGTATAATCAATACAATATTGATGAACTGGTACAGTTTTATAAATTACCATCGCCGCTCGAATTGCATTATAAGATCGCGACAAAGGCAATTGACCTGAAAGAATTAAAAGAGTTCCAGGTATTGGGCGACAGGATAGAGATTCCCAAACCAAAACCCATTATCCATGATGTTCCGGTGGAACATACGCATGGAAAAAATATCAGTAAAAAAGATTCCGAACTCATCATCTTCGGCGAAAGCAGCGACCGCATCATGTACACACTCGCCAAATGCTGTAACCCCATACCGGGCGATGATGTATTTGGTTTTGTAAGCACCGGCAAAGGATTGATCATACATAGAACAAGTTGCCCCAATGCTGCTCAGTTACTGGCCAATTACGGTCACAGGGTTGTAAAAACAAAATGGGCCAAGAACAAAGAGATCTCATTCCTTACCGGCCTGAAGATCGTTGGGCTGGATGATGTGGGTGTGATCAACAAGATCACCAACGTGATCAGCGGCGACCTGAAGATCAATATTGCCGGCCTCACCATTGAATCGCGTGAGGGATTGTTTGAAGGAACCATTAAAGTTTTTGTACACGATAAAGAAGAACTGGAAGAGCTGGTAACCCGTTTAAAATCGCTTAACGGAATACAAACGGTTGATCGTTTTGATACAGAAAATATTTCCTGACCTCATTTTACTAACAACCTTTGCCAACACGCAATATTTAATTCCGGTTAATTAGGTTTTACTGATAGCCTTCACTTATTTTTGTCACGATTCAAAACAACAATATGGTTGATGTTATTTTAGGTTTACAGTGGGGAGATGAGGGCAAGGGTAAGATCGTAGATTATTTTGCACCGAAGTATGATATCATTGCGCGTTTCCAGGGTGGCCCCAATGCGGGCCATACTTTATATGTTGACGGAAAAAAAATGGTGCTGCACCAGATCCCATCCGGTATCTTTCACCAGAACACGATCAATGTGATCGGCAATGGCGTTGTACTCGATCCCGTTACTTTAAAAAGAGAATGCGATGCAGTGGCCGCATATGGTATCGATGTAAAGAAAAATTTATTTATTTCCGAAAGAACCAATATCATCATTCCCACACACCGCGCACTGGATAAGGCTTCTGAACTTGCCAAAGGTGAAAGCAAGATCGGTTCAACACTAAAAGGCATTGGCCCGGCATATATGGATAAGACCGGCAGGAACGCATTGCGCGTTGGCGACCTGCTGGATAAGAATTTTACGAGCCAATACATCAAGCTCCGGTTAAAACATCAGAAACTGCTCGATAATTTTCATTTCATTGAAGACATTTCATCATGGGAAGAAGAATTCTTCGAAGCATTGGAATTCCTGAAAACACTGAACGTAGTTAACTGTGAATATTTTATCAATAACCAGATCAGCGCAGGAAAAAAAGTTCTGGCCGAAGGTGCGCAGGGAAGTATGCTGGATATCGATTTCGGAACTTTTCCTTTTGTTACTTCGTCCAATACAATTTCCGCGGGGGTTTGTACAGGATTGGGTGTGTCTCCCAAACAGATCAATGAAGTGATGGGCGTAACAAAAGCATATTGTACCCGGGTTGGCGGCGGCCCGTTCCCAAGCGAACTGGATGATGCTACCGGCGAAGAACTCCGGAAAATCGGTAATGAATTCGGTGCCACAACCGGAAGGCCACGCCGTTGCGGATGGATAGACCTTGTTGCCTTGCGGTATGCCTGTATGTTAAACGGCGTTACCCAGGTTATCATGACCAAAGCCGACGTACTGGATGCATTTAAAGAACTGAAAGTTTGCACGGCATATAATATCAATGGCAAAGAAACCAGGGAAGTGCCGTTCCAGATGTCGAGGGTGAAGATCGAACCCGTTCTGGAAAGTTTTGAAGGCTGGAACCTGGATACCACACAAATGAAAGATGCCGCATCTTTGCCTGCTACTATGAATACTTATATTAACTTTATCAATAAATATATTGGTGCACCGGTGAAATATGTTTCCAATGGACCAGGGCGTGAACAGATCGTTCATGTTTAGTATAATTGGCATTTCATTTGTGATATAAAAATTTTTTTGGTTAATAATAAATTGCGTTGAAATTTTACGCAACAATCTTATTAGAAATATGGCAGCGAAATCTGATAAGGATCCTAAATCCACCACACCGAAAAGTGCACCGGCAAAAAATGCTGATGCGAAGCCGTCTCCAAAAAGTAAAAAACAATTGGAAGATGATGACGATGATTTGGATGATGATGAAGAGGACACTAAGCCTCTGAAAAAATCAGCGACTAAATCAGCCGGCAAGAAATCCAAGGGCGATGACGATGACGACGACGATGATGCAGGCGAAGTAGATGATGATTGGGAAAAACCCGAAGAGGAAGATGACTGGGATCCGGACTTTGACGAATTTGATATTCCGAAAAGCAAAGGAAAAAAAGCAACCGGCGGCGCCAAAAAGAAAGGCGAAGAGGATGATGATTTTAAATTAGATGAGGACTTCAAAGAGTTCGATCTCTTCAATGATAAAAGCGGCAGTGGATTTGATGATGATGAAGATGATGATTTCTGATCATCGCCCTTTTCAAAGGTGAAAAGAACAACCGTATCTTTTTCAATACAACATGTTGATCGTGTAAAACAACAAATGTTGAACTGGGTTAACCGGTTCAACATTTGTTGTTTTCTGGATAACCACCAATATCGTTCTGCACACCAATCTGTTGAATGCCTGGCAGCTGCGGGTGCAGTAAATATATTCTCTCCGCAAAAAAATCTCCTTCCGCAGTTAAGCGAATTCAGCAGGGAGCACAACGACTGGCTTTTCGGCCATATCAGTTACGATCTCAAAAATGAAATAGAGCCGTTGCGATCCGCACATCCCGATCATATCGGTTTCCCGGATGCGTTTTTCTTTCAGCCTGAAACCGTTTTGCAGCTGAAAAATGATCAGCTCATCATCAGTTCACTTACACATGACCCAGAAATAATTTTTGACGAACTAAAAAACAGTCCACCGACCATGAACCATGGACCCTGGACAATCAACATAGAACCTCGCATTTCTAAAGAAGAGTATATCTCAACCATAAAAAAAATACTTACACACATTCAGCGCGGCGATTGTTACGAGATCAATTACTGCCAGGAATTTTTTGCAATAGGTGTTGACGTCGATCCATTGTATCTATACATGCAGCTTACCGCCATCTCGCCCAATCCGTTTTCCTGTTTTTATAAATTAAAGGAGAAATATCTTTTGTGTGCGAGCCCGGAAAGATATCTTCAGAAAAAAGGAGATCATATTCTTTCACAACCCATCAAAGGGACTTTTAAACGTGATCCCGGAAATACGCAGGCAGACAATGAATTAAAAAAACAATTGCAACAAAGTGAAAAAGACAAAAGCGAAAACGTAATGGTGGTTGATATTGTCAGGAATGATCTCAGCCGTATCTGTAAAGAAGGCACTGTAAAAGTTGATGAGTTATTTGGCGTGTACAGTTTCCCGCAGGTACATCAAATGATCTCAACGATAACAGGTGAATTAAAAAATGATGTTGATATTTCTGATATGATCAAAGCCACGTTTCCAATGGGCAGCATGACGGGTGCGCCGAAACGAAGGGTGATGGAACTGATAGAGCAATACGAAAAAACCAAGCGGGGCATTTATTCCGGTGCGGTTGGATATATCAGCCCCGAAAAAGATTTTGATTTTAATGTAGTGATCCGGAGTATTCTTTACAATGCTGTTGAACGGTATCTTAATTACCTGGTTGGCGGCGGCATTACTTTTTACAGCGACCCCGAAAAAGAATATGAAGAATGTTTATTAAAAGCAGATGCGATCAAAAAAGTATTGCAGGGAAATTGATTATCTCGAAACAGTTGTGCCTTGCAGGAGTGCCCGCACCGATTCCATCAAAAAATTATTTTTACGTGCCTCGAACATGGCGGTTTTATCTTTCGGCAAACGCATGGAATATTTTTTTCCTGCAGATAATGCTTTATCAAATCCCGGGTTCCATTTGTTGAACTGAGCAATATCCATCGACAGGCCATTAGAAATAATAACAGAATTGTATCGCCCCGAAATTTCCAATACAGTTGTATTTGCGAGTTCATCATCGCTCAGTTTTATTTCCTGCGGTGTGGTTAACAATGTTTTCTGCACAAGCGTTTCACTTGCAGTCATCGTTGTCCATCCACCGCCACCTTCAAAAATATAATGTGTGCCAATGAATTTTTTTACGTGGTTACGCGTTTCTTCAGGCAAATAATATTGCAGATCCCAGAAATCCCTGCTGCCTGCTTTCCTGATGGCTTGCCGCACTCTTCCTGCACCACCATTATATGCAGCAACAACCAGTAGCCAATCGCCAAACTCGCCGTATAATTCCTTCATCAAACGCGCAGCCACATGTGTGCTTTTATAAAAATCCATCCTGTCATCGATCGTTCCGGTCCGCAATCCGAATCTTTTCGCCTCATCGCCCATCAGCTGCCACGGGCCAACGGCACCTGCCCATGAAACCAGTCCCGAACTAAGATGGCTCTCGATCACGCTCAGGTATTTCATCTCTTTGGGAATTCCGTATAAAGCAAGGATATTATCATACAGGTCAAAATAAGGCTTGCCCCATGATCTCATCTGCTCAAGTTCCTTTCCCTGTTTACGCATGTATTCCTGTACAAATGAAACGGCTTTCGGATTTAACTGAGCCGTATAAGGCTTAGAAGGATCGTAAGTATTGTTATTGAAAAGGCTTTTGAAGCCGCTTTTATCAGATGTTGAATCTGTAAAAAAATGCCGGTCATCATTCAATCGATTGGTGAAAGACATCGTACCCACGCTCCCGGCCACAAAAGCAAAACCAACCAGTACCAGTTTGGTAATAGAAATATGATTATTGATATTAACACCGAACCAACGCATGAATGACCACAGTTTGTTTAGATAATATTCCAGGGAATGATTCCGAAGAGATTTTATTGCCCGCCAGCTTCTGTTTGATAGCCAATAAGCTGTTTGGAAAGACGCAGCAAAGATACCTCATCAAAATGAGAAGTCATTACCTGCAGCCCAAAGGGCATGCCATTGGGGTGTTTGAAGAGAGGGATGGAAATACCCGGGATCCCGGCCAGGTTGGCGAATACGGTGTATATATCAGCCAGGAACATTTCAACGGGGTCATTGTTCTTCTCCCCGATCTTAAATGCTGTGGACGGAACAGTGGGCGAAATGATGGCATCGTATTCAGAAAATATCTGTTTGGTTTGCCGGCTCAATAACTGCCTAACCTGCTGGGCCTTAGTAAAATAAGCATCAAAATAGCCGGCGCTCAGCACAAAGGTTCCCAGCATGATCCTTCGTTGCACTTCTTTTCCAAAACCCTGGCTGCGGGAAGCTTTATACAACTCGGTAAGATCGGCATCCGGCACATTGGCACGGTAGCCGAATTTAACCCCGTCGTACCGCGAAAGGTTACTCGAAGCTTCTGCCGTAGTTAAAACATAGTAGGTTGGAACAACATGTTCAAGTAACTCAAAATCAACAGGCTTTACCGTATGCCCTAAAGCTGTTAATTTTTTGATAAACGATTCGAATGCAGACCTCATAGCCGGGTCAAGGCCGGGATGTTCCAGCGCTTCTTTAAAATATGCGAGCCTGTATTTTTTTTCCGATCCATTGATCTCGGCTGCATAAGCCGGCACCTCTTTTTGCGAAACGGTACTGTCAAACCCATCAGGGCCTGAAATGATTTCGAGCACCAATGCTGCGTCATCAACCGAATTACTGAAAATACCGATCTGGTCAAACGAAGATGCATACGCGATCAGTCCATAACGCGATATACGGCCATAGGTTGGTTTGATACCCACCACTCCGCAAAAATCCGCCGGTTGGCGAACAGATCCACCGGTATCGCTTCCCAGACTGATCATACACAAACCCGCTTTCACACTAACTGCCGAGCCGCCGGAAGAACCACCGGGAACACGGGTTTCATCAAGCGGATTTTTCACCGGGCCGAAAGCAGAGTTTTCATTGCTGCTGCCCATTGCAAATTCATCACAATTATTTCTTCCGATAATGATGGCATCTTCAGCGAGTAATTTTTCAACTACGGTTGCATGATAGATAGCGGTGAAACCTGATAAGATTTTAGAAGAGGCAGAAAGCTTATGCCCTTTATATGAAATAACATCTTTGATAGAAACTATCACGCCATGCAATTTGCCCAGCGGTTTTCCAGAGGCTCTGTTGGCATCTAACAATTTTGCTGCTGAAACCGCTTCATCCGAAAATATTTCCAGGAAGGCATTCAGGTGTTCATTCTTTTTTATTGCATCGAGATAGTGCTGCACGGCAACAGAACATCCATCAGGATTTTCAGAAAGGAACTGACTGTAATTCTTTATGGAACTAAAAGAGAACAAATGATTTTTTTTTGAGTGATGCCTGTAATCTTATATGCTGAAACAATTTAGTAAGTAGTTACAGTGATCTATTCCCAATCAGGCAACTCAGTTTCTTTTTGTTTCTTCTTTTCAACTTTTACGCAAAGAAAGATACTTATCTCATATAAAAATATCAGCGGGATGCTGCAGATAATTGTGCTGAGCATATCCGGCGGGGTAATAATAGAAGTTACCACTACAATAATGAGTATAGAATGTTTCCGGTATTTGCGCAGAAATGCAGCACTCACTACATCGATCTTTGCTAAAAAATACAGCACCAGCGGAAGCTGGAAAGCAAGGCCCGAACCGAGTATCAACGGAACCATAGTATTAAAATAACTGGCGATCGTCCAGAAATTCTGGATGTTGTCGTCCAAAGAAAAATTGGCAAAAAAGTTAATGGTATAAGGCGCTACAATAAAGTAGCCGAATAAAACCCCAATAAAGAATAATGTCGATACCCAAAAGATAACACCGCGTGTTCCTCTTAGTTCATGCCTCTTCAATGCGGGTTTTACAAATTTCCAGAATTGCCAGAACACGTATGGGAAGGCAACAATAAAACCACCGATCAAAATAATATTCAGGTAAACACTGAATTGCCCGGCAACGGCATTGCTCTGCATTTTAACGTTGATAGCAGTTAAACAAAGCTTGTTTCCGAGCCCGAGTGAGTTGCCTAATTTACACAGGTATTGATAAGTGAGAAAATCAGGGTGGGTAGGCCCCATCAATATTTTCTTTACAATAAAATTATTGTATACAGCCATAAAAACAGCGCCCAGAACAATTGCGATCACGGATCTGAAAAGGTGTTTCCTGAGCTCGTCGATATGCTCGATAAAAGACATTTCCGCCTTTGGCTCAGAAGCTGGTTTTCTTTTAAACAGGCTCATTAAAAATGGGAAGAGTAAAGTTAATCGTTGTAAACAAAAGAAAACCCCGCATAAAATTGCGAGGCTTTATAAAATAAAATAAAATTCTTACGGATTGGTTGTAGAATTTGTTGTGTTGGTAGTTTTAGATGCATCATCTACATGATTTTCGATCTCTCTTTTCACATTGTCTTTCGCATCTTTAAATTCCCTGATCCCTTTACCTAACCCGCGCATCAATTCAGGTATTTTTTTACCTCCGAACATTAATAAAACTATCAAAAGGATAAGGATCAAATGTTGAGGTGCAAATAAGTCTCCCATAATAAAATATTTTAGATACTGAAGGTAGTCAAACTTTCCAATTGACAGAAGTTAAAAAACCAGGCCGTACTAGAAACGTTTTTCTTTAATACGTGCGCTCTTACCACTGCGTTCACGCAGGTAGTATAATTTAGCGCGGCGTACTTTACCTGCTTTGTTCAGGATGATTGAATCAACGTTTGGAGAAAGGATGGGGAACAAACGTTCAACACCTATTCCATCGGAGATCTTACGTACGGTAAATGAAGCGGTAGCGCCATTTCCCTGTAATTTGATCACATCTCCACGGAAACTCTGGATACGCTCTTTACCACCTTCAACGATCTTGTAGTTAACGGTAATATTATCACCAGCCTTAAATTTAGGATGGGTTTTCTGTGTGGTCAACTGGTCGTGTACAAATTGAACTGCTGCGTTCATAACATTTTCTTTTTTGCGGACGGCAAAGGTAAGGGAATAATTAATAATTAGTAGTTAGTAATCAGTAATTTTTTTGAACCATACGCCATCAGCTGTCAGCTTTTAGCTATGAGCTTTGCGTTTTGAGACAATTTAAAGTACAATGCAATTGCTGAAAGCTGCTAACTCATAGCTTATCTCGCTACATTGATTGCCCTCTTTTCCCTGATAACAGTTACTTTAATCTGACCCGGATAGGTCATTTCGGTCTGTATTTTCTGGGCTATTTCAAAACTTAGCTTGTCGCTGTCAATATCTGTCACTTTATCTGCTTCTACAATTACCCGGAGTTCACGTCCGGCCTGGATAGCGTAGGCTTTTTCTACACCTGTATAAGCCATGGCCAGGTTCTCAAGATCTTTGATACGCTGAAGGTATTGCTGCATGATCTCACGGCGTGCTCCGGGCCTTGCACCACTGATGGCGTCACAAGCCTGAATAATCGGCGAGATCACATATAACATTTCCATCTCATCATGGTGGGCGCCGATGGCATTTACCACTGCAGGGTTCTCTCCATATTTCTCGGCTAATTTGGCACCGAGTAAAGCGTGTGTCAGTTCAGTTTCTTCGTCAGGCACTTTGCCTATATCATGCAACAGGCCGGCACGTTTGGCCAGTTTCGGGTTCATGCCAAGTTCTGCGGCCATGATGGCGCAAAGATTGGCGGTTTCCCTGCTGTGCATCAATAAGTTTTGGCCGTAAGAGGAACGGAAACGCATTTTTCCAACGATCCTTACCAGTTCTTTATGCAATCCATGGATCCCCATTTCAATAACGGTTCGTTCACCGATCTCCATGATCTGTTCTTCCAGCTGGCGGCGTGTTTTCTCCACCACTTCTTCAATACGCGCCGGATGGATACGTCCATCAGATACAAGACGCTGCAAACTCAAACGGGCTATCTCCCTGCGCAACGGATCGAATGAAGAAAGGATGATAGCTTCGGGCGTATCATCAACGATCAGGTCAACACCTGTTGCCGCTTCGATGGCGCGGATGTTTCGCCCTTCACGGCCGATGATCTGTCCTTTGATCTCGTCGGTTTCAAGATTGAATACGGTAACAGTATTTTCAATAGTAACTTCTGCAGCGGTTCGCTGGATAGATTGAATAACCACTTTACGGGCCTCTTTATTGGCCTTTTGTTTGGCATCTTCTATGATCTCCTGCTGTAATGTAAGCGCCTGTGAATGTGCCTCGGCCTTAAGGCTCTCGATCAATTGAGATTTGGCTTCTTCAGCGCTGAGGCCGGCAATTTTTTCCAGCCTGCGGATATGTTCTTCCTGGTGTTTCTCCAGTTCGGTACGTTTCTGGTTCACTACCTCGATCTGCCGATTGAGGTTATCCTTAATCACTTCATTGTCCTTGATCTGCTTGTCGAGTGCAATTTCTTTCTGATTGATGGTCAGTTCTTTCTGCTTGGCACGGTTCTCTGATTCGCCAAGTTTGCGGTTCCTTTCCATTACATCACGGTCGTAATCGGATTTCAGCTGAACAAACTTCTCTTTTGCTTCGAGTTGTTTTTCTTTCTTAACCGTTTCTGCCCTGAGTTCTGCTTCTTTCAGAATGTTTTGTGCCTGTTGTTCGGCTTCTTCAACCTGCTTTTTTGTGTTTTTAGCGAAAAAAAGTCTACCCGCTATAAGCCCCACAATTAGTGCACCTACACCAATTATAATAAAGACTACGTTTTGGTCCATGGTTTTGGCAAATTTTTAAGTTCACAATCATATAACGTTGTTCACATCTCATTTTCCTGTCATAAGTAAATGATAGTTGACGAAGATAGTTAATTAGGGGAAGTTTGAAGCGGGAAAGTTGGGGTGCGGGTTACCCGTTTCCGGTTACGCGAATTTAAGACTGGTTTTCTGAAAGCGCTTTATCAACCATTTTTTCCAGCGAACCGAGTTTTGCCGCAGCCTCCTGCCATTTTACTTTGTCGATGCCGGATTGATTCTGTTCTGTAGCAAACCAGAGTAATGCCATCGAAACATAATCCTGCATATCCTTGCCGGCAAAATGGGTTTTGAATTCGGTTATTTTATCGTTGATGAGATCAGCTGTTTTGCGAACCATTTCTTCATCCGCCGCTTCTATTTTGAGGCGATAGCTGCGGTCGGCGATTAAAATATTTACGGGTATGAGTTCTGACATGGTTAGGTGTTTAATAGTGCCAGGCATTTATCAATTTCTTTCAGGTAAGTATCGATCCGTTTGCTGAGTGCATTCTTTTCTGCATCGTTTAGGTTGCCCGAACTTAGTTTCGCCACATCTACCTGTTGCTGCAGGGACTGGAGAGACTGTTGTTTTTCTTCGGCCAATGAATTGGCTTTTTCGAGATCCTTTTTTAAACGGGCATTTTCTTTTTGCAGCAAAGCCTGTTGCTTCAGCAGTTGCTGAAGTTTATCCTGGATACTTTTTATTTGGAGATCTATATCAACCATCTAATTAAAGATAAAGGCAATATGGAAGATAGTTGCATTTTTATTGCACTTCTTATTCAGATGGATTGCGAATTGACGGATTAGCGGATCGAATTCGTTAATCCGTAATCCGCCAATCCTTTAATCCTTATTTCCTGATCTCAGCGGAGAGGTCGGTCTCAAAACCCTGGATCAATTTAGAAATCATTCCATCCACTTCCTTATCTGTTAATGTTTTTTCATCATCGGAAAAAAGGAAACTGATGGCCATTGATTTTTTATCTGCGCCGAGTTTGTCGCTTTCGAATACATCGAAGAGGCGCATATCTTTTAGTTTGGGAAGTTTTACTTTTTTGACCGTTTGCTCGATCAACTCAAATGTGGTGGACCGTTTTACCACCATTGCCAGATCGCGCTGCATTACGGGGAACTTATTTACTTCCCGGTAACGGATGGTATTGTTTTCTACCGATCCCTGCAGTTGGGCAAAATGGATGTCGAGAATATACACAGGTTGTTTGATACCGAACGATTGCAGTTTATTCTGTTCAACCGTCATCAACTTGCCCAACAGTGTTTTTCCATGATATATATTTAATACCGACCCGGCATCATCCGCTTTTTCAAACTGAACATTATTCAATCCGCACAAAACCAATAACGCAGTTGATAATCCTTTCAGTTTATAAAAATCCTGCTGCGTACTTTTTTCACGCCAGCTGTCTTCATGATCGGCGCCGGTGATATAAACACATACATGTTCCTCTTCAATATATTGCCCTACAGCTTTTGTAAAATATGTTTTTCCATATTCAAACAACTGCAGGTTATTATTTCTGCGGTTGATATTATAGGAAATGGATTCCAACCCCGTTTCCACCATCGACGGGCGAAGCACATTCAGTTCTTCACTGAGGTTATTGATCATCTTCACTGTTGTTTCCAGCACAGTTTCATCAAAATATTTACTGTTGGTTATTGAATTGGTAAAGATCTCTATAAAGCCCTGCCCCACTAAGTATCCGGCGATCTTGTCTTTCAGCGCTTCTTTCACGCCCAATGATTCTACCGCAGGGCTGATAGTAATGGTGGCAGGTATATCGATATTATCCAACCCATCGATGCGCAGGATCTCTTCCACAATATCTGCGGGGATACTGATATCGGGTTTGCTGTATGGAACGGCAACGCGGATCTCATCCTGCCCTTCGCGGACAATATCAAAACCAAGGTTTGTTAATATTTTTTTGATGGCATCTGCATGATAATTTTTACCGCTTAATTTTTTGAGGTAATGATTTTTCAGTGCAACTTCTGTTTTTGGTTTTGGATCAGGATATACATCTATTATATCACTCGTAATTTCCCCGCCGGCTATTTCTTTAATCATGAGTGCGGCGCGTTTCAAAACATTTACGGTGTTTGAAATATCAACACCTTTTTCAAAACGTGTAGCAGCATCAGTACGCAGATCGTGACGCACAGAAGTTTTACGGATGCTGACAGGATGAAACCACGCACTCTCTAAAAAAATATTTTTTGTTCCCGATACAACACCGCTTTTCAATCCGCCAAAAACACCGGCGATACACATTCCTTCTTTCGCATTGCAAACCATTAAATCTTCGCTGCTCAATTTTCTTTCTTTATCATCGAGTGTGATGAACTTAGTTCCTTCGGGATAATTTTTTACGATGACCTCATTGCCGGTAATTGCAGCCGCATCGTATGCATGTAAAGGCTGGCCGGTTTCGTGCAGGATGAAATTGGTGATGTCTACAATATTATTGATCGACCGGATACCGATGGATGATAAACGATCCTTTAACCATTTGGGCGATTCAGAAACGGTTACACCACTAATCGTTACACCGCTGAAACGCTGGCATGCTTCTGCATTTTCAATGGTAACTTTTACCGGGAGGCTGTTATTGTCTGCTTTGAATGTATTCGAAAACGGCGATCTCACCCTTGCTTCTTTCTGGTGATGTGTGAGATAAGCGCAAACATCTTTCGCCACACCAATATGAGACATAGCGTCCATACGGTTTGGTGTGAGTCCTATTTCGAAGATCCAGTCTGAATAAGGTTTGAAATAATCCGCAGCAGCCGATCCGATCACTGAATCTTCCGGCATCACAATAATACCTGCATGATCGGCTCCGAGGCCGATCTCATCTTCGGCACAGATCATTCCATGACTTTCAACACCGCGTATTTTGGCAACACGCATAGTGAGTGGCTCGCCGGTTAACGGATAAATAGTAACACCGGCTGTTGCAACGATCACTTTTTGCCCGGCGGCAACATTATTGGCACCGCAAACGATCTGTAAAAGTTCGCCTTTGCCCACATTTACCTTGGTGAGTTTTAATTTATCGGCATTGGGGTGCTGCGTACATTCTATTACTTCGCCGATCACCAGGCCGGCGAGTCCGCCTTTGATACTTTCATATTTTTCCAGGCTTTCTACCTCGAGGCCAATAGAAGTAAGGATCTTGGAAAGTTTTGCCGGTTCTATTGTTTCGGGTAAATATTCACTTAACCAATTGTAACTGATCGTCATAGTTGCTTGCTCTTTTCGGGCTCAAAAATAGGTGATAAAATTCAGGTGAATAGTGAATGGTGAATGGTGAATGGTGAATTGGGTAAAGGATTCCACGAAAAATCAATAGAAAATGGCCTTTTAGCGATGCTTATTAGTTACGGCTTTTCGTCAGCAATCACCCATTTTATTTTGGAATTCTTTCTTCACAGGATAATGTTAATTACGCTTTGCAGAGGTCTAAAAACTTTTCATTTTGGTGGATAACCGTAGTAAATTGTGTGAACAGGATAAACGAAGATGTTAATAGAGGTAGAATAACCTGTGGATGAAAAAATAAAAAGAAAAATTTTTTGTTGGCCCATCCTAACACATATATTCGTTGCCCTTACAAAGTTGGTAACAATTCCGTAACATAAGAATTCGCATCAGCGGAGAAGAATAGAATAAGGTTTACTAATACTCTAAAGCACTAACACGGAATGGATCTGACCAGCCTGAATAAAGACAGAAAAAGAAGAAAGACCTCGATCGATCTGAGCACCATGGTATATGGTAAAGTGCCGCCACAGGCAAAAGAACTGGAAGAAGCGGTTCTCGGCGCCATTATGCTGGAAAAAAGTGCATTTGATACGGTTACCGAAATTGTAAAACCCGAATGTTTTTATGTTGAGGCCAACCAGCTCATCTTTAAAGCTATGCAGGGCCTGCAACAGAAAAGCATGCCCATCGATATCCTTACTGTTGTGGAAGAATTGAAATTCCGCGAGCAGCTGGATGCTGTTGGCGGGCCTTATTATGTTACCAAACTTACTAACTCAGTTGTATCTACCGCGAATATTGATGCGCATGCGAGAATTGTGCTGCAGAAATTTATCCAGCGCGAACTGATCCGCATCAGCGGTGAAATTATTGGCGATGCTTATGAAGACAGCACCGATGTTTTCGATCTGCTGGATGAGAGTGAAACAAAGATGTTCAACATCACTAACAATTATCTTAAAAAGAATTTTGAAGATATCGGCAATGTTCTGGCGAAGACCATTAACCGCATCGATGAATTAAGAACCAAGACGGAAGATATTTCCGGTGTGCCGAGCGGATTTAAAACACTTGACCGTGTTACATATGGATGGCAGCCAACGGATCTGATCATTTTGGCTGCACGCCCATCAGTAGGTAAAACTGCCTTTGCCTTGAACCTTGCAAGGAATGCGGCGCTTCATCCGACCAAACCGATCCCTGTTGGATTTTTCTCTTTGGAAATGAGTGCATCGCAATTGGTGCAGCGTATTTTAAGTGCAGAGAGCGAGATCAAAATGGAAAAGATCAGCCGCGGTAAATTAGAAAATTACGAATACGAACAACTGCTCAGCAAAGGCATAAAAAAATTAGAGATCGCGCCGATCTATATTGATGATACGGCTGCATTGAACATTTTCGAGTTCCGTGCAAAAGCAAGAAGGCTGGTGAACAAACATAATGTTGGCATCATCATTATCGATTATTTACAATTGATGAGCGGAACAGGAGATAGAGGAAGTAACCGTGAACAGGAGATCAGCAATATCTCAAGAAATTTAAAAGCATTAGCGAAAGAATTGAATGTTCCCATTATTGCACTGAGCCAGTTGAGCCGCGCGGTGGAAACAAGAAAAGAAAGTAAGATGCCGCAGCTGAGCGACCTGCGTGAATCCGGTGCAATTGAGCAGGATGCTGATATGGTCATGTTCATTTACCGCCCCGAATATTATGAAGTGATGAACAATGAACATGGTGAAAGCACACACGGTGAAACACATATCCGGATTGCGAAACACAGGAACGGTTCATTGGAAACGATTAAGCTGAGAGCCAAATTAGATATCCAGAAATTTGAAGAGTGGGATGGCGACAGTGGCATTGCAGGCTTGGGAAGCAACTGGAAACCTGTTGGCCCGCCAACACCACCGGCAGCAGGCGGTGCAGGCGATGGCGGAAAACTTTTTATCAATGTAGGAAGCAAAATGAATAACGGCGATTTTGATGAAGGGTTTGAGAATGATGCGCCGTTTTAGGTATGAAGTGAGAAGTACGAGGTACGAAGTTGATAGCTTTTAATCATTTTGACTTTATGTTGATGCACAATTTTTTATTTGTTGGAGTGTTCTCAAAATACCGGAAGTTCAAAAAATAATATTTCGTACTTCTAACCTCGTACCTCATACCTACATGGCTCTTCCTTTTTTCTTTGAAAATAACATCTCAACTGTTTCTTCTCATTGCACTTTAAGCGAAGAAACCAGCAAACACTGCATACAAGTTTTGCGGATGAAAACCGGAGAAAAATTACAACTCACCAATGGCAAAGGAAATTTATACAAAGCAAGTATTGTAAGCGAAGACAAAAAGAAAACAGTTGTATTGATCGAAGAATCCACAATCGTTCCGCAACCATCACAAAAAATAAATATTGCGATCTCGTTGTTAAAAAATACGAGCAGGTTTGAGTGGTTCCTTGAAAAAGCGGCCGAGATCGGTGTGAGCGAAATTGAACCGTTGATCTGTGGAAGAACAGAACATACAAGGTTTCGTTATGATAGAATGAATGGGATACTGATTGCTGCTATGTTACAGAGCCAGCAGGCCTGGTTGCCGGTTTTGCATGAGCCGGTTGCATTTGCAGATTGTGTTCAGCGGTCAGTTTATCAACAAAAATTAATTGGGCATTGCGAGGAGGATCAAAAACAGTTTATCAAAAATCTTCCATCATCGACTAACACACAAATACTGATCGGCGCGGAAGGAGATTTTACAATTGATGAGATCGGCCTCGCTATAAAAAATAATTACCTGCCTGTTAGTTTGGGTGTAACAAGGTTGCGGGCTGAGACTGCGGGGGTAGTTGCGGCCACACTGTTAATGAATAAGTAATAAATTTCGATAAGAGAAAAACGGAGAAAAAGAGAGTCTCTGCATATGCCGGGAACCTAACAAAATCAAATCTCTTTTTCTCCTTTCCTTCGTTTTTCTCTTATTGAAATAGTTTCGTTACATAAAACACATACTGCATGAATAACAAGATCCCCAAACGTTTCAAATGGCTCGTTTTTGCTGCGATTATTTTGGTTAGCGGTTTACCCATGTGGTTCACCAATTATGCAACCTATTCAAATTATTCCCAGGTCTTTTTATTGTATGGCGGTGTGGTTTGTGCGATTGGCTCGGGATTCCTTGCTTATTATGGAAAACACAAAACATGGAAGATCATTTTTTTTATCGCGGCAGCGCATCAGCTCGCTTTTATCGGGAAGGTTTTTATTGATGGTATGGAAGACCCAACCAATCATAACCTGCTTCCGTTTGAAATGATCACCTTACTGGCTATAGATCTTTTATTTTCACTGGGAGTTGCTGCACTTGTAAAACAAACACAGAAAGAACAATAAGCGAATGATTGTTTATTTTTGATTCCGAAAAACATTTCAAATAATAATATTGTATGCAACTGATCGAAGTAACGGATAAAGCAACTGCTAAAGATTTTTTAGAAGTGAACGCGCTGATGAATAAAAGCAATCCCTGTTATATCCGTCCGCTGAATAATGAAGTGAATGATGTATTTGACCCCGCTAAAAATAAAACCTATCAATACGGTGAAACAAAACGCTGGATCGCAACAGATGATGATGGCGGACTGATCGGCCGTATTGCTGCATTTACCAATTCGAAATATGTAAATAAAGGAACGGATTTTGAAACGGGCGGTATTGGTTTTTTCGATTGCATCAACGACCAGGCCGTTGCGGATGTTTTGTTTGATACAGCCAAAGCATGGTTACAAAGCAAAGGCATGGAAGCGATGGATGGCCCGATCAATTTTGGCGACCGCGATAAATGGTGGGGGCTGATGGTGGAAGGTTTTGATGATGAACCGATGTATGGAATGTCGTTCAACCCGCCCTATTACGAATCGTTATTTACGAATTACGGATTTCAGAATTATTATAACCAATATTATTACCGGACAAATGTTGATGATCCGTTGCCGGCGCGTTTTCCCGAGCGGCATGCGAAATTCAAGGCCAAAGCGGGTTATGAAGCAAAGCATATCGAATTGAAAGACCTTGAAAAATACGCCGGCGATTTTGCAACTGTTTACAATGCAGCATGGGCGCAACATGGCGAAGCGAAAGAGATCACGAAAGAACATGTGATCAAATTATTCAACACCATGAAACCGATCATGGATGAAAGACTGGTCTGGTTCACTTACTATAAAGAAGAACCGATCGCGATGTTCATTAATATTCCCGACATCAATCAATACTTTAAATATTTCAACGGCAAATTCGGGTTGATAGAAAAACTGCGTTTGTTATGGATGAAAAAAATGGGATATAATAAACGCCTAACAGGCCTCGCATTTGGCGTGGTACCCAAATACCAGGCATTGGGCGTAGACAGTTTTATGATCTATGAATGCGGCCTGCTTGTACAAAACAAAGGTTGGTACCTGCGGTATGAAATGGGTTGGGCAGGCGACTGGAACCCAAAGATGATCAACATATATAAAAGCCTGAATGGCGTACAAAGCAGGCGCATGATCACTTTCCGGTATCTTTTTGATCAAACGAAACCTTTTGAGCGCCATCCTGAAATGGAATATAAATAGATGCAGGATGACAGTTGTCAGATGACAGCTATCGTCTGTCATCTGACAACTGTCATCCTGCACCCTATTGTGCAAAAAATCTCTTGAGCCTTCTTTCATTAACCTTGTCTCTTCTTCCTATATTGCAAGCTCGCTATGGATAACAAATTCATCGTTTCAGCAAGAAAATACAGGCCACAGAATTTTAATACGGTGGTGGGGCAATCGCATATTACAACCACATTAAAAAATGCGATAAAAAATAATCAGCTCGCACATGCATTTCTTTTTTGCGGGCCACGTGGTGTTGGCAAAACAACCTGCGCGCGTATTCTTGCCAAAACCATCAACTGCACCAATCCAACCGCTGATGGGGAAGCGTGTAATACCTGCAACAGCTGCGTTTCGTTCGATGCAGGCACTTCTTTAAATATTCATGAGCTGGATGCGGCGAGTAATAATTCGGTGGATGATATCCGTTCATTGGTTGAACAGGTTCGCTTTGCGCCACAGGCCGGCAAATACAAAGTATATATTGTTGATGAGGTACACATGCTGAGTACGAGCGCCTTTAATGCATTTTTGAAAACGCTGGAAGAGCCGCCATCGTATGCTATTTTTATTTTAGCTACCACCGAGAAACATAAAATATTACCAACGATACTGAGCCGTTGCCAGATCTTCGATTTTAAACGAATCACCAATAATGATACGGTTGCACATTTACAGGAGATCGTTGACAAGGAAGAAATAAAAGCGGAAAAAGCGGCTTTGCAGGTGATCGCACAGAAAAGCGAAGGTTGTATGCGCGATTCATTAAGCATACTTGATAAGATCGTAAGTTTTACCAATGGAACCGTTACCTATCAAAATACTTTAGAGCATCTTAATATACTTGATGAAGATTATTATTTTAAAATGCTCGATTCAATGCAGCAACAGGATCTGGCTGCCGCGATGTTATTGTTTGATGAAATAAACCGCAAAGGTTTTGAAGGCGATCTGGTACTGAATGGTTTTGCAGAATTTATCCGCAACCTGCTCGTCTCAAAAGATGCTAAATCCGCTGCATTACTGGAAGTAGTGGAAGGCATGCAGGATAAATATATTTCGGCTGCGGCAAAAACAGGTTTCTCTTACCTGGTAAGTGCGCTCAATATTCTGAATGAGGCCGAGATCAATTATAAAATGGCGCGCAATAAAAGGCTGCATGTTGAATTAACACTGATCAAATTAAATTTCCTTCAGCAGGCAATAGATCTGTCTGTTGATAATGGCCAGGTAATTAAAAAAAAACGAATTGACGGCCCGGCCGCATTCAGAACAAAACCGTTAGCGGCATTACAATTCAAACCATCGCCTGAAACAGTACCTGCAGCAAAATTATATATTGAAGAAAAACCGGTTATACAAACTGCAGCTGCAAAACCTTTACAGGCAGCGCCATTAACTACCACACCATCAAAGCCAACACCAAAACCTGTTGCTGCCAACGGCAATGGACAAAAAAAATCTTTGCTGGATGCCCTGCGTGAAAAAGCCGGCGACCGTTATGCCATTCAGGAAGTAAAGGAAGCGGAAGTGCTTACCATGGAAAAACTGCAGCAGTGCTGGGATTCTTACACCGTGGAATTAGAAAAACAATCAAAGCATTCATCCGTTGGCACATTCAGATCGGCAAGGCTGGCGATCGAGAATGATATCCGTTTTACGGTAACCGTTTCCGCCATCACTTCACAAAAATTTGTGGAGCAGGAAAAAATGATGCTGCTGGATCACCTGCAGAAAACATTCAACAACCGCGCCATCGTATTTGATGTTCTGGTGGAAGCCAGCGAAAGAGAAGATATCCCCGCGCACATGCGTTTAAACAGTAAACAAAAGTTTGAACACATTGCTGAACAATACCCCCTCGTAAAAGAATTGAAAGAAAGGCTTAAGCTTGAAGTGGATTATTAGATCTGTTAAGTTTTATGGAATAATAATAAGTAACAGCCAACTTATTATATAATTTCATAATTTAGAAAATACAAACCAAAACCGGCATGCCAATATCAACATTAAAATATACCAATGGGGAAGTAACCGTTGTGTGGAAACCGGATACCTGTATACATAGCCGCATTTGCTGGACCGAACTAAGGGAGGTATTCGACCCATTTAAAAAACCCTGGGTAAATATGCAGGGCGGCGCAACAGAAAGAATCATTGAACAGGTACGCAAATGCCCGAGTGGCGCCTTAAGTTATTTTATGAATAACGAAGCTGCTTCAAATACCGCAGAAGCTTCTGTTGTGAGTGAAGCGGCGGAGATCATGCATATTCAGATCAAACCGGATGGC
Source organism: Bacteroidota bacterium (assembly GCA_013289065.1). Taxonomy (GTDB): domain Bacteria; phylum Bacteroidota; class Bacteroidia; order Chitinophagales; family Chitinophagaceae; genus Sediminibacterium. The sequence continues at coordinate 24,892 of JABDAP010000021.1, forward strand.
CCGATCATTGTAAATACGGATTGCCATATCACCCTCAGTAATGGCGAAACAGAGATTAAAAAAGGCGTAACTTCTTTATGCCGCTGCGGTGCATCGGGCAACAAACCTTATTGTGACGGCTCGCATAAAAAAATAGATTTTAAAGGATAATTTTTGTTTATGAAAAAGATCTTTTTCCCTGTTGCCCTTTTACTGGTTTTGTGTTTTACCAAAACCTATTCGCAGGTTCAGTTCGGTAACCTGTCATTAAAAGAGGCTTTGCAAAAAGCAAAAGCATCGGATAAAATGGTAATGCTGCAGATCGAGTCGGATGAATGTACCGAATGCAACACTGTTGCCATGCAGGGTTTTGCCAACCCGGTTTTAGGTAATGCTGTTAATGCGAGTTGTGTGAGTATTAAAGTAAAGGCAGGAACCAAAGAATTTCAAGAAATAGATTCGGTTTATCATATTGCAACAACTTTGGGAATAGTTTTTCTTAATTCAGATGGAAGTTTTTTGCTTAAATATCCGGCCAGCACTTCCAGGTATGCCACTTATATGGAACAGCTGACCAAGGCATTGGATAAAAAACAACATCCCGATACAGAATATGCACAAATGCTGATCGATTATCAAAACGGCAAAAGAGATTTTGATCTTTTATATAAACTGGTAGCGAAAAAAAATGAACTGCAACTGGATCATGACCAGCTAACAGATGAAATGATAAGTGCTGCTCCAAAGGATTCTGCCGGCTCGCCTTATTTTTTAGCATTTGTCACCCGGCAGTCGCCTGTGATCAATTCGAAAGCTGATACGTATATACATGCAAACCAGCGCATCTTTATAGATGGCTGGTACCTAATGCCTGCACAGGAACGATCCATGATCAATGGAAGGATCAATGCAAAATCAAAGGAGAAAGCAATCAAAGAAAAAAATATTGCATATGCACAGCAAATTGCATCGCGTACTGCACAGACATATTCTGAAAGAAGCGCTGCTATCAAGAGCTATGACAAGAACATGCTGGATTATTATAAAGGCGTTAAGGATACAACTACTTACCTGCATGCATCCGTTAAATATTATGACCAGTACCTGATGACGATCAGTGTTGATTCAATACGGAAAGCGGATTCGGTAAACAAGCAGGAACAATTGACAAAAATTCCTCCAAATGTTTTAAAAGAACCCGGCGCAAACCAGATGATGACAAAAACAATACAGTTCGCGCCGGTCGCTCAGTTTTATACCAGCCAGTTAAATGAAGCCGCATGGGCATTGTATACTTATACGCATGACCCTGCCTACACAGATAAGGCGCTTGCATGGGCGAAACGTGCAACGGAGTTTTACGATAATCCCGCTGCTATGGATACGTATGCAAAATTATTATACAGAACAGGCAACAAAGAAGAAGCAATAGCATGGGAAGAAAAAGCAATTAAGGTGTTAAGCGACAGAAGGATGGTTTCGGCAGGTTATGATGATACATCGAAAAAAATGAAAGCAGGTATCAGCCCGCTTGATAAATATTGATGATCAGATCTTTTTACTGTTGACAAACCCATTTTTTAGCAGCCATTGCAAAACTTTATCGCGCTGATCACCCTGAATAATCGCTTCGCCATCTTTTACACTGCCACCGGTACCGCAGAAGTTTTTTAATTTTTTGCCCAGATCATCAAGATCATTTTCTGTGCCTGTAAACCCTGTTACCAGTGTAACCGCTTTGCCTGCTCTCTGTTTGGTATCTAAACGGATACGAAGTTTTTGTTGCGCAGGAGTTAATGTTTCCTGTGCCTCGTGTCGTTCTTCTTCAAAACGAAAATTGGGGTCGGTGCTGAAAACAAAACCGCGGGTGTCTGGTTTATTTTTTTTATTCATCTGCTTATTAGTTTAGTTGTTTATTGGTTTAGTTGTTTATTGGTTTACTTGTTTATTGGTTTACTTGTTTATTGGTTTACTTGTTTATTGGTTTACTTGTTTATTGGTTTACTTGTTTATTGGTTTATAGTAAACTACTAAACCAATAAACAAGTAAACCAATAAACTAATCAACTATCACGGCTTTCAAACTTAGATCAACACTCTGCGCCTGGTGTATCAATCCGCCAACACTGATATAATCAACACCGGTAGCTGCATACGATTCAATTGTTTCGAGGTTGATGCCGCCGCTTGCTTCCGTTTCAAATTCTCCATTGATCATTTGTAATGCTTCTTTTATTCTTTCAGGTGTAAAATTATCAAGCATTATCCTGAATATCTTGCCTTTGCCGGCTGCACAGGCCTTTTTTACATCTTCGATACTTCTTGCTTCTATTTCAATTTTTAATGGCTGTTTTAATTTTTGTGTGTACTGATATGCTGCATCAATGGCTGGTTCAATACCGCCGCAATAATCGATATGATTATCTTTCAGCATAATCATATCATACAAACCAAAACGATGATTCACACCGCCGCCGATACGCACCGCTTCTTTTTCCAGTAACCGGAAATTGGGTGTTGTTTTGCGTGTATCCAATAAACGGGTATGGCATCCTTTTAATTTATCAGCATACAGATGCGTAAGTGTGGCTATACCGCTCATGCGTTGCATACAGTTCAATACCAAACGCTCGCATGTTAAGATCATATGAACGGATGCTTCTACTTCAAATGCATTTTCTCCGTTGAACATAGCATCGCCATCTTTTTTATATGCGGAAAAAACAATAGGGTCTTCTTTTAACCGGAAGATCCTTTCAGCAACCTGCATGCCTGCCAATATACCATCCTGCTTGATCTTCAGAACAGCCCTACCTTTTTTTCCGGGCGGAATACTGCTGAGTGTAGAATGATCGCCATCACCCACATCTTCCTGAAAAGCTTCTGTGATAAGATGCGTTAACTGTTCATCAAACGATTTCATTTTGTAAATGTAGGGAAGAAAATTGTCCATGGCCTATGGTCCATGGCCGATAGTCAATAGACTTTAACTGATGCGCAGTGTAATGATCCGCCACTTACCGTCTTTAATTTTCATCAGTATCGTGATGTTATTGCCTTTACCATTGCTGAGCAGTTTTCCGGCGAGGTACATGGTATTACTGATCTCTCTTTCCGATGCTTTTTCAAAACCCTTCACACCATGTTCGGTAAAAAATGATTTTAACGTGATGGTTGCCTGGTTACGGCCTATATTCTTTATTTCGTCTTTATCCAGCAGTTTCATGTCTACATACTCGTCAAAAAAATTGCCTACCTGCGTGGCATCCGCAGATTTAAAAGCATTGACGATCGGGTCGGTCGCTGCCTGTTTTGTAAAAGACATCAGCGCAAACATCAACCCCGTAAATAAAAATAATTTTTTCATAATGCGGTTTGCCCACCTTTATTTGCCAAAAACATGCCAATATGCTATTTCAAAAGGTACTGGCTAAAGTTAACATGTATTCATCTATTCATCAACGGTAAAATGCAGTAATTTTATGGTATGAGTAAGAAAGCAATATTAATTATTATGGATGGATGGGGTTTGGGCCAGGTAAAATCGGCCGATGCTATCCAGAATGCGAATGTTCCGTTCGTGAGTTCGCTGTATAAAGATTATCCAAACACTACGTTGGTTACTTTTGGTGAAGACGTAGGATTGCCCGAAGGGCAGATGGGAAACAGTGAAGTGGGGCATCTTAACTTAGGTGCGGGCCGCATCGTTTACCAGGAACTCGAGCGGATCAATGTAGCGATCCGCAAAGGAGAGTTTGCAAAAAATGAACACCTGTTAGCTTCTGTCCGCTTTGCAAAAACAAATAATAAGCCTTTGCATTTATTGGGTTTGGTAAGTGATGGCGGTGTGCATTCGCATATCAACCACATCAAAGCTATTGTTGATGTTTGTAAAGCAGAAGGATTAACCGAAGTATACATCCATGCATTTACAGACGGGCGTGATACCGATCCGAAAAGTGGTTTGGGTTTTATCAGGGATCTGCAAAAACATTTGAATGAGTCTGTTGGAAAAATTGCATCAGTAAGCGGGCGTTATTATGCAATGGATCGTGATAAACGCTGGGAAAGAATACAACTTGCGTACGATTGCATCGTAAAAGGCGAAGGACAAAAAGCGCCGGATGCGATCGCTGCCATTGAACAATCGTATGCTGCCAATATTACTGATGAATTTATCAAACCAACCGTTGTGTTGAATGAAGCGCAGCAACCGCTTGCATTGATCAAAGACGGTGATGTAGCCATTTGTTTTAATTTCAGGACAGACCGCTGCCGTGAAATAACAGACGTATTAACGCAGAACGACCATACAGAATTTGGAATGAAAAAACTGAATCTGCATTATACCACCATGACCATGTACGATCATACATTTAAAGATGTGCATGTGATCTTTGACAACGACAATTTAGTAAATACCATTGGCGAAGTGATCGCTGATAATAACAAGAAGCAGATCCGTATTGCAGAAACAGAAAAGTATCCGCATGTAACTTTCTTCTTTAGCGGCGGGCGCGAAGAACCGTTTCCGGGCGAGAGCCGCATCATGGTGCCGTCACCCAAAGTGGCTACATATGATATGCAGCCGGAAATGAGTGCAGTTGCCATTACAGACAAACTGATTCCTGAAATTGAAAATGAATCTGCAGATCTTATTGTGTTGAATTATGCCAATACAGACATGGTTGGGCACACAGGTATATTCAGCGCCGCCATTACTGCTGCACAAACTGTTGATGGCTGTGTAAAACGCGTGGTAACAGCGGCTTTGGCGCATGGTTATGCAATATTCTTAACGGCCGATCATGGCAATGCAGACTTTATGATCAATGCAGACGGCACGCCAAATACAGCGCATACCAAGAATCCTGTTCCGTTCTTTATTATTGATAAAGACTGGAAAGGAACCATAAAAAAAGGCAAGCTGGGCGACATAGCCCCAACAATTTTAACACTCATAGGATTGCCTATTCCGAAAGAGATGACAGGAAATGTATTAATTTGATCAGCAAAACCAGCGCATGAAAATCTTTAAAAGGATCCTCATTTTTTTATTGGTGATATTGATCGTGTTGCAGGCATTCAGAACGCCGAAGAATTCTTCGGGCGATATGACAAAGGATATTTCAAAAAGTTATATCGTTCCGCCTGATGTAAAAGTTATTCTGGCAAAAGCATGTAACGATTGCCACAGTAACAACACCCGTTATCCATGGTATGCAGAAGTACAACCAGTGAGCTGGTGGCTGGGCGGCCATATCAAAGATGGAAAACGCCATCTTAACTTTAGTGAGTTTGATGGTTACAGGATTGCGCGCCAGTATCAGAAATTAGAAGAGTGTATCAAAGAAGTGAAGGAAGGTGGCATGCCATTACCTTCTTACCTGATCATTCATAAAGATGCTGTATTGACCGATGCTGAAAAAACAGCCTTGTATAATTGGTGCGATATTTTAAGGGATACCATTAAGGCAACTTATCCTGCAGATAGTTTAGTGATCAAAAAGAAGTAACCAAAAGGAGTTAAAAGTTAATAGTGAAGAGTTATTATACTTTCTTTTCACTATTAACTTTTGACTATTAACTTTTAACTTTCTACACATGGAAATCAAATCGGCCAAATACGTTATCTCTTCCGCATTGGTAACACAATGTCCTAAACCCGACAGGCCGGAATATGCATTTATCGGGCGGAGCAATGTGGGCAAGTCTTCACTGATCAATATGGTTACGGGACAAAAAAGCCTTGCCAAAACCTCTTCCACACCTGGCAAGACGCAACTGATCAATCATTTTGAAATAGAAAGCTCCACTGCCGAACGCGGGCCGAAAGAAAAATGGTTTCTCGTGGATCTTCCGGGTTATGGTTATGCCAAACGCTCGCAAACAGAAAGAAAAAGATGGGAAGAAATGCTGAACGGCTATCTGCGTAAAAGAGAAAACCTGGTACAGGTATTTGTGTTGATCGACAGCCGCCATTCGCCGCAAAAAAATGATATCGAGTTTGTAAGCCAGCTCGATACCTGGCAGATACATTTCAGCCTGGTGTTTACCAAATCCGACAAAGAAAAACCAGCCGTTGTTGAACGAAATGTAACAGCATTTTTAGATAAACTCAGTGAAACCTGGCAATTTTTGCCGAGACATTTTGTAACAAGTGCGGAAAAAAATATCGGCCGTGACGAGATCCGCCGGTTTATTGAAGAGTGCAATAAACAAATTGCGACGAAGAAGTAGATCAGTTAACTACTTTATCCGCGCAGCAACTGCTCGCAAACGCTTCCGGCTTGGCTTTGAACGCGAAACCCATACCCAGTATATATCCCATCGCTTCGCGCAATGCATCGTTGCTTTTGAATTGGGGGTTAGTGTTGATATCGGCGTGGACTTCCATATCAACCTGGTGTTCTATAAAAAGATCGCATAATTCGTAAGCAATTTCAATGCTCTTGGCTACTTCAACCAGCATGCGTTCTTTGATATGAAATTTCTGTTTGGTCTTTTCATTGTGGATATACATAAAGCCGCCATTGTGTTCGCGCAGGAATACGATCACTGTTGCAAACTCAGTGTCTTCGCCTTTTACCTGGCTGTCGGTGCCGATACAAACTTTTAATTTGATACCATTGGCAGCTTCTCTCTGGATAGCTTCTTTCACTGCCTCTTTGATAGGAAGAACTATGTTTTCGCCGTTAAATTTTCTCCAACGCATAGATTGATGTTTTTGTAATTTACTGATTAAACACAAACCGTTTCACTTTTATAAATGATCTTATTATTAACAGGCGTGGAAAACGCAAGGGAGTCTGGAGTTAGAAGTCTGGAGACTGAAGTCATTAATCATAAGTGATGTTTGTTGTTCCGCATATATTTACTCCAGTCTCCTAACTCCAGACTCCAGACTTCGCTCCTTATCTTTGCCCGATGAAAGTGAGTGGTTTTACGTTCATCAAAAATGCGATACAGTTTGACTACCCGATTGTGGAAGCGATCCTTTCCGTTCTTCCCTTATGCGATGAAATGATCGTGGCCGTTGGCGATTCATCGGATCAGACACGCAAACTCATTGCATCAATCCCTTCAGATAAAATACGCATCATTGATACGGTCTGGAACACTGATCTGCGCGAAGGCGGGGCCGTACTCGCAGATGAAACCAATAAAGCCTTCCATGCCATCAGCAATGATACCGACTGGTGCTTTTATATACAGGGCGATGAAGTACTGCACGAACAATACTATGATACGATCAGGAAAGGGATGTTGCAATGGAAAGACAACATAGAGGTGGATGGATTGTTATTCAAATACAAACATTTTTATGGTTCGTTTGATTATGTGGCAACCTCTTCGAGATGGTACCGGAATGAAATAAGGATCGTGCGGCATAACCCTAAGATCTACTCGTACCGCGATGCACAGGGTTTCAGGAAAAATGATGATGAGAAACTAAAAGTAAAAGCGCTGGATGCATATATCTATCATTACGGCTGGGTACGGCCGCCAAAGACCATGATGGATAAAAAAAGAAATTTTGGCAACTACTGGGGCGGCGGTTTGATCACGGAAGAATTTACCAAACAGAATTCAGGCGAGTTCGATTATTCGCAGATAGATGCACTGGAAAAATTTACAGGCACACATCCTTCAGTAATGAAAGAACGCATTGAAAAAATGAACTGGCATTTTGATTATGACCTTTCCTACAACAACCTTACGGTAAAAGACCATTTCAAAAATATCATGGAGAAGTGGACGGGTATCCGCCCGTTTGATTACAGGAATTATATACTTATTTGATCTTTTACTGCGCCTCGGCGCCTTTGCGTGAAAAAATGCACGCGAAGGCGCGGAGGCGCAGTTTGAGTTTCAAACTTCTGTTACATGAATCTTTCCTTTACTAATTTTTCAAACTGCGGCTGGAAACAAAAATCATATCCGTTTGCACCGGCCACACTTACATTGGGTGTTTGGAAATAAATTTCGAGAAGGCGGTTTACTTTTAATGCTTCGGCAACAGCAAAGGGGAACGACTGGTTGCCGATAAACAATTTACATGATGCAATGTATTTTGCCATCACATAAAAATCAGTTACCGGCAGGTATTGAATATGTGGAACCATTTTCTTCATCGCTTCAAACTCAGCAGGGACGCCGATAAAACTCAGTTTCGGGTAATGCTGTAAAAACGAATAATCAATGCCAGGCGCATTATACCGCTGGCTTCTTGCTACGAGAATGGTATCCTGCAACAAAGAATCGTTGGGGATTTGAAGCCAGGCTTTACTCAGATCATAATTAACAGCGAAGACCCAGAAATACCATCGCGCAATATTTCCCCTGTTCAGTAAAAATGGATATTTCCTTATCAGGTCGAGATCAAAATCTATTGGCTGATCCGTATAAATATCACAGGTTTTGATGGATGGATGGCTGATGAGTAATGGCTGCAGTTGCTCCGCCATTTTTTTATCAAGCATCGTGTTTCCCAATGGATGCGGCTTCTTTCCATAACTCGCAAACTGGTTAACATTGAGATGAAGATGAATATTTTTTCCATCGGCCAACCCTAACATGGCTGGTATCGCATAAATGATATCGCCAGCATTGCCGCTGTGTTTGAAATGAAGGTCTTCTTTACCCGGAAAAGATAATTGAGGGTGCGGTATCTGATTGATCTTTCGTAAAAATTCATGGTTCTTATACTCTTCGGGATCCCTGAGTTTAAATAGCATTTTCTGGATCGGGTTCATGCCGCTTAATTATGATGATCAGTTAACAGTTAAGGAACCGGTCTTCTTATCGCTACGGCCGAATAACATCCTTCCGTTTCCGGTTTTGCTGAAACCGCAAATCCTTTTTCTTTTAAAAAATTAAAAAGAAAAGCTGCATTTCGTTTTTCCGTATCCAGGTCGTGCACTTCAATGATGATACATTTGATCAGTGGCCAGATCATCTCCGGCGAATCGTAAAGGATCGGATATTCGCTTCCTTCACAATCCATCTTCAGCAAATCTATCTGTTTAATATTATTCTGCGTAATAATATCAAACAAACGGATGGCCGGCACCTGTACCGACCGGTTATTGCTTTTCGAAAAATCGCTGCACACAGAAGCGATCACAGAATTATCGTTCACATCATCAAAAAATATGGGCATCATGCCGGCCTGCATTCCTGTAACTGCGGCTTCGGTGAGGATGATCCGTTCTTCCAGCCTTTTATTAAGGCTGATATTTTTTCTGAAAACTTCCGTGTTGCGCCGCATGGGTTCGAACGCATACACTTTTGCGTTACTTCGTTTTGATGCGATCATAAAACTGAAATACCCAACATTGCCGCCAATATCAATAACAGTTGCATACTCCGGTATCGCCGGTAACCATGTATCGTTCCTGTAAAAATTTTCCAGGAAGATCTCTTTGAACACATAATAAAATTCAAACGGTACATCAAACAGAAACGGCTCGCCTGTGGTAATGTACCGGCTGGTCTCTTTATTCCTTTCTTTTCGTTTGAAATATTGCGGCCAGTTACGGACATGCATTGCCAGCCGCATATAGTTTTTGATTGACGACATGTTTATCTGATTAGGGCGTTAAGATGTATTTCAACCCCTGTCAGCGTTAACAGTTGAAGAAATGTTTCATGCGTCCCCAAACTATAAAAATAATTGTCGTAAAGGAATAGATGCCGATTATAAAAAGCTTAATATATTCAATGGGTTGGTTGCCGGGCTAAATTATAGTGAATAGTACGCGAACGACGCGGATGCAGTAGGTCTTCGCAGATCAGTAAGCAATAAAAATCAGCGCACATCTGCTGCATCCGCGTCATCCGCGTCATCCGCGTGCCATTTTTTGCTATAAAAAACTTATCGTTGATTCAAAGTTTCAACACTTCCCTGTACACATCTATATATTCCGCCGCACAATCATCCCAGTTGAATTTTGCAGCCTGTCGTTTTATTTTTTCCGATGGGTCATTTGTTGCATAATCTTTCATGCCTTCAGCAAAAACCTGCCGCATATACTCCGGCTCAAAATTCCTGAAATAATAGGCAGCATCGCCGCCTACTTCGGGCAAACTGGTTTTGTCTGAAATAAAAACAGGTTTGCCATGA
>JABDAP010000022.1 GCA_013289065.1 Bacteroidota bacterium
GCAAATGAAAAAGCATTCTGGCACTGGGGCGACCAGGGCGATAGCAAAGCATGGATCACTGCTGACCTAATACACAAGAATGCGATAGTCTATTTTGCTAATAGCGAAAATGGGTTAAGTATTACAAGAGAAATACTCGCAGACGGGATTGGTGGAAATCACCAAGGTGCAGATTGGCTGGCGTATGACCGTTATAATTCACCGGCGCGCAAACTATTAAAATCGATCCTTGCGGAAGGCGCACAGACTTCCATGAAAACGTATCTCATTAAAGTTAGCAGTGACAAGAATCAACAGCTTACTGAGGCACAGATAAACACACTGGGTTATCAACTGATGGGGCTGAAAAAATATGATGATGCGATTATTGTTTTTGCGCAGAACACTAGCGATTATCCAAATTCCTCCAATGCATGGGACAGTTATGCCGAAGCATTTATGAATAAAGGTGACAAAGAACTTGCGATCCGTTATTATGAGAAAACACTTGAATTAAATCCTGCAAGTAAGAACGCTGCTGATATGTTGAAAAAATTAAAACAATAAGCAATTGGCTCACGTTACATGGTTTGTGGCTATCTCAAACATCGCACTTGATAGCTCTTATATAGCCGCCGGCTGCTTTTGAGGCAGCCGTCACTATCCTTTAGACAGGCTGCGATATAAAATCAGGCATTCCTTTGCACACCATAAGAATAATTGCCGGCAGATAATAAGGAAAGCGTAATAGTATAATTGCCATCTTTTGCGATCTCAATTTTTGAACCGTTATAATCAGCTGTGCCCACCTCACTGGCGGCATTGTGGCCGATTACGATCCCGTTACTTTTATTTGCACGGAAAATAAAATTGCCGGTTTTAAAATTTCCTGTTATCTCCCAATAATTGTTAGATGCGTTAAATTTCATTTCTACATCTGTATTTCCATCAGCGGTTATGGCTGTTCCATTTACATTCCATGAATTGATCTTTGTGCATGACCATGTGTTGCTATTCGTACTCGCATTAAATTTATAAATACCTGCTCCATCTTTTACTGAAAACATATTACCGCCAAATCCGAATTTATTGGCTCCTATATAATAGTAAGTATTCTGTGTACTCCATGACAGGTCTGATTTAACCATTAAGAACTGAGACTGCGGATTGGTGAAATTGATGTACCCTTCATATTCCCCGTCATTTTTTGGAGAAACGATCTTCTGCGCCTGGTCTACTTTCCAGTTCTGAAAATTTCCCGGGATGCGGAAGACACCAGCATTATCATATTCAATAGTTGGCTGATAGGTAGTAACCTGTAATGATGCGCCGAATGAATACAGCGCTGAATTCCCTTTTATATATTTAACCCGTAAAGTAATATTTTCTGCAAAACCTGTTACAAACAGCTTACGGATCTGGCTGTTAAAATCCCTGGTGGTAAAATTTATAGATGATTGGCTCGTTGAACCGATCTCAACCCAATCTGTAAATTGTAAACCCGCCATTGACGCTTCAATATGAAAATCCGGTGTTTCTTCCGTACCAGCCGGGAAAGCGCCCCAGTTTAAGCTGATCGCTACCCTGTCTGCATTGGCCTGTAATAATTGCAGGTTGCCTGTTGATGTCTGAAGCAATGGCTGCTGGGCAGGAGCGGATACCTTACTGATTGTTACCTGTTGTTGTTGCGGTGCGCAGGCCTCTTTTTGACAGGAAAATAATACAACCGAAATAAATAGGATGATCAATACATTTTTACAAAATGTTGTAAATCTGTTGCCGGTAATTTTGTTTGCGTTGTACATAAAATTGTGTTCGGAGTATTTGTTTTTCCTAACACAAAGAGAGAAAATCGGGATCCCCTACGGAATAGTTCAGAAAGTGATAAATCATTAGTACCTGAAGAAATAAACGCTAACAAAAATGCCTGCAGGGCACTCACACTAAACAAAAAAAACGCTAACGAATTTAAATGCGGCCTGTAGAGATTTCTTTACAAAAACCTTTCATTTCCTATGAATTAAGTATAATTTACTGTGTACTTACAAATAGAGTAACGTGGCTATTTCATCAAATTTTAAATAAGCGATATGAAAATTCTTATTGCAGATGATCACACAATTGTGCGGGAAGGTGTTAAAAAGGTGCTTGCGACAACCTATCCATTTGCCGAGATAACTGATGTCTGCGATTCGACAGAACTTATGAAAATGGTGATGGCAGAAAAATGGGACATTATCATCAGTGATATTACCATGCCTCCCGGTGATTCGGCTATCGAAAATATCAAGAAGATAAAGGCGCATGCGCCAACCACGCCGGTTATCATATTAACCATGCATTCAGCCAAAGACTATGCCGTAAGAGTGATCAAAGCAGGAGCATCCGGATTTTTACCGAAGGGATCCGCTACAAAAGAATTGATCATAGCGGTAAACCAGGTATTGTCCGGCAAGAAATATTTAAGTACAGAAGTAGCAGGGATCATGGCTGATACATTAGTAACCAATTCTAACCGGTCGATTGAAAGCTTATCCAAAAGGGAACTGCAGGTATTTGAACAGCTGGCTTTAGCAAAACCTGTTTCTGATATTGCCAAAGAAATGCTTTTAAGTAAAAACACGATCAGCACATTCCGTACTAAAATATTTGAGAAAATGGGTTTTCAGAATAATATGGAACTGATCCGTTACGCAATTGATAACAAGCTCGTTTAAGCCGGCCAGGGTAAACTGTTTTATTTTTTTACGCGCGTTATTCTCTGTTACAACGCTCATTGGGGTTTGCCTGGTGATCATTCCTTTGATACTACTTTATTCAGTAGAAGAAAGATTTGGCAAACCGATGGATTGGATAGAAGAATAGCGACATTTAAATATTTAATCGTAAATAAGATACTATGATCATTAATATAAGGCCCGCTACCAAATTATATTTATTGTTAGTCATCATGTCTATTTTCACAGCAGGCGTAGGGATATCTGGTATCCTGGGAATGAAGAAAATGAGTCAGAATACCACAACTATGTACAATGACAGAATGTTACCGCTTCAACAACTGGCACAAATGCGCTATTCTTATACGACCGATATCCTTATTGCTGCTGAAGAACTGGATAATCATGCGATCACACCCGCCCAGGCAGAAAAGAAGATCGATATTGCCCAAAACACTATTGAAAAAAACTGGCAGGCATATTTAAAAACCTATCTCACTCCCGAAGAAACACAACTTGTTGAAAAAACAGCCTCTTCAAAAACCGGGGCCGATAAGGCTATTGACCAGTTAAAACAAAAAATACAAAACATACAACCGGGTTTTCAGGGTGATATCATAGATGAAAATGTTTATGCTGCTGTTAATCCTGTTATAACAAACATAAACACACTTGCCCAGTTACAAATAAGGGTGAGCGCTGCATTGAATAAAAACAATGAGCATTTATACGGCGCTACTGAAAAAAAATTATATCTCCTTATTTTTATTGCTTTGCTGATCACTACTGTGTTGGGTTTTCTGATCATAGGCGACACAAGGAAATTCATCAGGGACCTCAAGATCAGTAACCGTAAAATAAAAGAAGCGGAAGAAAAATGCCGCGCTTTTATCAAATACGCGGGCGATTCGATCTTTATATGTAATCCGCAACTAAATATTATGGATGCAAATGACAGCGCCATTACACTGTTGGGCTATTCATACCCGGAACTGATGGAAATGAAGATCTCGGATCTTATGACAGATGAAGACCAGAAAACACTTTCTTTGAGAATCGACCTGATCAATAATGACGGAGGCTCTGTACATGAAAGAAAATTTAAACGGAAAGACGGTAGCCTCGTAGATACCGAGGTAAATGTACGGATGCTGGAAGGAGTCGGTTTTATATCTATCATACGCGATATTACCGAACGCAGGAAAGCAGAACTTTCTATCAAAGAATCCGAAGAGAAATACCGTTACCTGTTTCAAAATAATCCGGCTTACATTATCATTTGGGATCTGGAAAATTTTAATGTTCTTGAAGTGAATGATATAGTGGTTGATCAATACGGATACGACAGGGATGAATGGAGTGATATGTCTGTGTTTGCATACGGCCCTGCGGATGATCATGAAAGGATTAAAATATTTGCCCATAAAATGCGGAACAACAACGAACCAATATCAAAAACGATATGGCGGCACCTGAAAAAAAATGGGGAAGAGATGTTGATGGAAATTGTTTCACACAAGATCGACTATCGCGGGCGTAATGCGATTCTATCACTCGCCACGGATGTTACTGAGCAAATGAGAACGCGCACAGCTTTACGAAAAAGCGAAGATATGTTCCGTTCACTCGTTGAACACGCAGCCGACGCTATTTTTATGGTTGCTGATGACGGATTGATATTTGATGTGAACCGCAGCGCTTCTGAATTGCTTTATTATACGAAAGAAGAATTAATAGGCAGCACAGTATTAAACCTTCACCCAAAAGAAATACGCGAAACCGTTCCTGGAATATGGGATACCCTTCGGAAAAATAATTCGCTGGTAGACGAAAGGATTTTACAAAGGAAAGATGGTACCGGTGTGGAAGTCGAAATAAGCAGGCAAATGCTTCCCGACAGATCAGGCGCTATTGCAATAGTCCGTGATATCACAGAACGCAAGATCGTAGAAGAAAAGATCAAGCAATCCGAAGCCAATTACCGGCAACTTTTTGATCTTAGCCCAGCTCCCATGTGGGTGATTGATGATGCGACATCACAATTTGTACAGGTAAACAAGGCATGCATCGATAATTATGGTTATAGTGAAGAAGAATTTGCAGGAATGACCATAAAGGATATCAATGAGGATGATAAAATAACCGACGGCGCAGATGATCTTAGCGATGTGTTTATACGTGGAAACAGGCATATGAAAAAATCCGGTGAGTTAATGGATATTGAAGTTTCCAGTATTCCTTTGATATCAAATGGTGAAAAGAAAATATTAATGATCGCCATAGATGTAACAGAAAAGAATCTTTATGAACAAAAGTTAACCAAAGCTGCGATAAAAGCACAGGAAGATGAACGATATGAAATAGGTGGGGAACTTCATGATAATGTATGCCAGATCCTGGCAACATCACAGATCTATCTGGGGATGATCAAAAGATCATTACCGGCGGAATCTGATGAACTGTTCGAACGCACACTCAAATACATAATCATGGCATCTGATGAGATACGGAACCTCTCACACCGCCTTGCACCTGCATTTTTTGATGACGCAACTTTATCAGATGCCTTTAACCACCTGCTCACAAGTTTTAATACAGAAAATAAATATGAGATCACATTGAACTTCGATAAACGGTCAAAAGATTATGCATTAAACCGCGACCTCCAATTAAATTTATACAGGATCTTGCAGGAGCAATTAAGAAATATTTCAAAACACGCCAAAGCAACAAAAATAAAAGTAGCGATCACCATCAATAATAATATCCTGCAAATGCTGATAGAAGATAATGGTGTTGGCTTTGATATGAAAACAGGAAAAGGCGGAATAGGCCTGGCCAATATGAACAGGCGCGTGCAACTGTTCTCAGGTAATTTCGTTATTGATTCAAGTGTTGGTAACGGCTGTGAGATCATCGTTGAAGTTCCTATTGAATTATAACATAGCATCAACATCTTTTTGTGATACAGAAGACAAAGGAAATACCGGGCAGGCCCGGATCATTTTCAATAAAGATAAAAACAAAAAAAATAACAATAACGGAGACCCGTTCTGAAAATATCCCGCCTGTTTTTTACATTGACTTTAATTCTGACTGAGGCAGTTTTTATTAATTGTCTAACACACCGCCTTGACTTCACAGATTTTAAAATACGGGGTTTTTCCCGTATAAAATATTATTTGCGCTTTCTACCTTACTCTCCGTTTACAATGTTAGAGCCATTGATACAATGGTACGGGCATTGATGAAATCCATTTTCTTTTTTACTGACCAAACTGAAACTGCATAAAAAAGATGCTTTATATCGTATTGCCCAAACGGATCCGCGAAACTGAAAGAAAAGGCCATACGCTCTTTTGCACAAGAGCTTGTATGCAAGGCGCACAAAATTATTTTCCTGCACGGTATTATCCAAATTGCATCTCTTTATGATCGATGATATATTCAACATATTGATCAGCGATCATTTGAATCCTTACTTAATTAATAAGGCAGGTTCGCCGCCTAATACTACCTCGTGGATCACCGCATGTAATATAGCTGAAACCGCTCAGGGCAACGCAGATACTGCAAAAGGCACCATCGTAATGTCGTTGGTAAATATTGAAGAAGACAGGGTGTACAAAGTAAATGAGACCCGTTTTCGCCCGGCTTCGTCTATCGGCCTTTCGCTTCAAAAACCGCCTGTGTATCTGAACCTCTCTATATTATTCGCTTCGCATTTCGAGAATGATACACTGAAATACCAGGCCGGATTAAAAATGCTGTCTCTTGTGATACAGTTCTTCCAGCACCAGAATGTATTTACCCCGCAGAACTCGCCTTCATTGTCATCTGTGAATATCGAAGAACTGATTTTTGAATTGAGAACGCTTTCGTTCCAGGATCTGAATAATTTATGGGGCGTACTCGGATCCAGATACATGCCATCCGTTTTGTATAAAGTGCGGATGCTTGTGATCAATGAAGATTTTTCAGAAGGCGCCGCTCCCGTTATTCAACACATAGCCATCAATGATTCCGTTATTCAATAAAAAAAATGCCCGACCTGAACTTCGACATATTATTCACTTTAGAGATCCTGCACAGGTATTATGTGGATGAAGCATGTGATGATTTTATCATTACTCCTTCACAACAAACAAAAGAGATACTGAACGGATATCAAATGACCTGGAAACAATATGGCAACCGGTTGTATGTAGGAACGCGGTCAGAAACACCCGATCCTGCCAATGCTCCGTTAAAGAAAGAATCCTTCATCGGGCTTACCGAAGGATTGCAGCTTACTTTTTTTATGCAGAGCAATAACCTGTCGTTTTACAATTTTACCAACCTGCAGCAAACGGCGCAATCGCAGATATTTTACTTCAGTAATCAGGTGAACAATATTAGCAATAACAAAAATTTTTTATCGCAACCCATGGCTTTGCTCAACAACGCAAACAGTTATATGCCCGGCGATATAGCAGTGGCAGGTGATGGCCAGGTGTACGAGGCGATCAAAAACCCGGCTGGTACAAACACGAACGATCCAGGTTCATGGAGGCTGGTTGATAACAACCGGTATGTAACTGCATTGGATCTATACACACCACTTGCGGGTTCTGCCATCGAAGCAGAAATAAAAGGCAAAGCTGTTGCAGGCGTTATCGACATCTTTCATACTTCTTTATTGCAACCTGCGTATCGGTTGATTGATGCTGATAAAATATTAGTAGCCCCCGTGTATACCATCCGTTTCCTGAACAGGTCAACCAGATGGAAATATTTTTTTCAGCATATTTCTGATAAACGCATACTCGATACAAACAACACCTACACTTTCAGCCAGGATGCACAGAATATCACTTCACAGGAACCGATACCGCTGAGCGAAAAACCGCAGGCATTTCAATTACGCCAGGTGACGAACCTGATGACAGGTGATACCCAGCCGATCGTGAATGTAATACCGGGCGCTTCGGTAAGAAGTGTGGCAAGGGGCCCCGACCCTGATCCATTTTATTATTCTGAAATCTATTTAAACTATTAACCAAACAAAAAATAATCTTATGTCACAGATCAACGAAAACGTAAAAACGCCGGGCGCATATGTGAATGAAATACCATCGTTCCCGCCATCGGTGGCGCAGGTGGCCACAGCTATTCCTGCGTTTATAGGATATACCGAAACAGCGATTGTAAACGGAAAAGATGTAACCAATCAGGCGGTACGTATTTCATCGCTTGTAGAATATGTGCAATATTTTGGCACAGGGCCCGATCTCAGCGCTGAAATTTCTTTGAATGCAGATAACAGCGTAAAGCAGGTAGACATCACGCCTTCTTACAAATTGTTTAATGCGATCCGTTTGTTCTTTAATCATGGCGGAAGTAATTGTTATATTATTTCAGTTGGCGGTTATTCAGCCAGCGGAGCTGTTATCACAGATTTTATTGCCGATGGCCAGATCAGGTGTTTTGAGGTATTGGAAAAACAGGATGAACCCACATTGATCGTTGTGCCTGATGCTGTAATGCTGGACGACCCGAATGATTTTTATAATATCATGACAAAAGCGCTTAACCAGTGTGCCGAACTGCAGGACCGCTTTACGATCATGGATATATGGAAGGGCTTTCTTGACAGAAAGAATGAGCTTTCCTATGATGTGATACAGGAATTCAGAAACGGGATAGGCGCTTCCAATTTAAATTATGGAGCGGCGTATTATCCATGGCTCAGGTCGAGCCTCTCGTATTCGATACCCTATAAAAATATCGATTTTAAAGATGCAGCATCGTCGATCATTGCGTTGAATAAAATAATTATCAATAACCCATTCTTAACACAGCTTGATAATGCGGTGGAGGATAGAAAAACACCTGCAGCTTTTTTTACTAACCGTATTATATCTTTTGCGGGAGGTGTATCAGAAGTGGATGCAACGTGCACTATTCAAATCCTCACAGCTGGTGATCCAACCACATTTAAGCTTATGGCAACAGGGGTTACTAATTCAATAGGAAGTTATAACTCTGTTGCATCAGATACACCGGCAACGATTGCCGGCAAATTGGCTTTAGCTATTAATGCACTTAGTGGTACTACTCATTATACAGCTACAAGCAAGGATGATACTGTTACGGTGGCTTTTCATGTAGTTACCGGATCTAACCCCGGAACACTTAGTTGCGCTCCGGCATTAGTTACTACAGGCGGTACAGTAGGTACTGTTAGTATTGCTCCTTCTTTCACGCCGGGAGTGGTAGAAGTATTGGCTACCGGCACAGCAACTATTATGGATAATGTGGCGGCAGGCAGTACGGTTACATTATTTGCTGATGCGGTTCTAATTGCATCTTTCACGGCCACTTCCAATGCCACTCCAAACCAGGTTGCAGCCGGACTGCTTACCAATCTCCCGGCTTCAGCATATAGTATATCATCTGTTGCCAATACTGCTGTTGTTACAGTTAAAGCAGCAGCCGGTACGGGTGCAGGTGCAAATGCTGTTGCATTATCAGGAACGATTACCGGTGATAGCGTATCTGCTGAATCATTTTTTGATTCATTGGGTACGGTTATGCCGCCTGTTTCAGACAAAGCCACACTTGGTACTGTTTTATCAGGCATCGGAGAAATGCTGATCGACCTTATCGGCTTTAACCCCATCGCTGATACCATACCTGCAAAAGCAGGAAATGCAACAGTTAAATCCATTCATGATAAATATATCATGGCAAGCAGTGCAACGGCCACAAGTTTCACTCCTATAGAAATATTGATACGCGAGTTGCTTTTATTAAATAGCAGTTATCCTGATTCACCACCGGCATCAGGCGATTTTTCAATAGATGATTTTACGGCAAGGGGATATTTATCGGGAAAGATCGGTCAAACCGCAGACGCGTCTATTTATGGAACGTCTGCTACAGCTTATGTAACAAACATTTCTGCGAGAGTGCTTACACTATATAATAATGTGGTGAATTATATTTTGAATTTCAGGAACGAGATCGATAACCTGATCTCCAATCTTGAATTACAACTGATCGCATCCAGTGCAGTGTATGCAAATATTACCCAGGCAATCAAAAACGAAGGGATCATAGTGCCGCCATCGGGTGCGGTCGCAGGTGTATATGCTTCGGTAGATGCAACCAGGGGCGTTTGGAAAGCGCCTGCAAATGTTAGCCTGAATACCGTGATAGAACCTATGGTGACAATTAACGATAACATGCAGGACGACCTTAACGTTGATGTGAATGCAGGCAAATCCATCAATGCCATCAGGGCTTTTACCGGTAAAGGAATTTTAGTTTGGGGTGCACGCACATTGGAAGGTAACAGCAACGACTGGAGATATATTTCCGTCCGCCGCTTCTATATCATGGTAGAAGAAACTGTAAAAAAAGCAGCCTTCCAGTTTGTGTTTGAACCGAATGATGGTAAAACATGGGTTCGGTTAAGGGCCATGATAGAAAATTACCTTTCTAATTTATGGAGCCAGGGAGCATTGGCCGGCGCTAAACCTGAGGCGGCTTATTATGTAAAAGTGGGCCTTGGACAAACCATGACCTTCCAGGATGTACTCGATGGTAAAATGATCGTGGAAATAGGCATGGCGCCGGTACGCCCTGCAGAATTTATTATTCTCCGTTTTTCACAGGTGCAGCAACAGGCATAAAGTATAACTGATAAAAATCAAAAAATAAACATCTTCTAATAAAATTAAAACATAGATCATGGCAAATTATCCGTTACCAAAATTTCATTTTCAGGTTGATTGGGGTGGAACCAAAATCGGTTTCACGGAAGTATCAGGACTGGACATTACCACCGATGTGATAGAGTACCGCGAGGGCTCAAGTCCCGTATACGGTAAAACGAAAATGCCTGGCCAGCATAAATTCAGCAACCTGACCATGAAGCGTGGCATCTTTAAATCGGACAATGAATTTTATGCATGGTACAATACCATTACCATGAATAAAGTGGAACGCAGGGATATTACGATCAGCCTGCTTGATGAAACGCTTGCACCCGTAGTTGTATGGAAAATAAAAAATGCATGGCCCACAAAGATCACTTCAACCGACCTGAAAGCGGATGGCAGTGAAGTGGCGATTGAATCAATGGAACTGGCGCATGAAGGATTAACCATACAAAACGATTAACGATGCAGTTGTATCCACTGACCGGTTTTCATTTTCTTGTTACGTTCGAATTGTATCCGCAATTACCCAATGATCTGAGTTTCCAGGAAGTGAGTGGATTGACTGCAGAAGTAAATATGGATAGTTATGCCGAAGGTGGCGAGAACCGGTTTACACATTCGCTTCCCGTTCGCACAAAGTATTCCGACCTGATATTAAAACGGGGTTTGGGATTGGTATCCGGGCTTACCTCCTGGTGCATTGATGCGATAGAAAATTATAATTACCAGCCGGTGAACCTGGTAGTGTCGCTCCTGGATGAAAATCATTTGCCTGTTTCTTCCTGGTATGTAGTGAATGCCATTCCACTGAAATATGAGATCGCGCCATTCAATGCGGAACAAAGCCAGGTGGTGATAGAATCGCTGACACTTCGTTATGAGTATTATAAAAACCTGAATCTGTCGGGTGCAATTGCCACATGGCTCACACCGGATATAAAACCTACACAAACCATATCAGTGCCATAATCGTTTTTTTTTTGAAATAAAATAAAACATATGCCCATCGAAATACGCGAACTCACGATCAAAGCAAACGTTGATGAAAATAATAAAACAACGGCATCTGCGCAGACAGCACAGGTAAATACAGAAAACATTATTGCCTCCTGCGTGGAGCAGGTACTTGAAATTCTTAAACAAAAAAATGAACGCTGATGGTTTCCGGAGAATTAACCAAGATGACGATAAAGGCTTATGGAGATGCAACATTTCAAAAGCCCGCTCTCGGCGAATACGATGTGCTTGTTAACCCCGAATCGTATGCCATATCTTATGAGGTTAAAACAAATGATACAACCGCACAGGGTAAGGGCGGCGGCGCCTCGTCGTTTAACCTTATTTCTTCACAAACACTGGATTTTAAATTTCTGTTTGATGGCACAGGCATCATCCGCCAGGGAAACGGGCCGGGCGGAATCGATGTAACGCCGGCTATATTAGGCGGCTCTGTAAAAAAAGATGTGGTGGAAGAGATCAATAAATTTAAAAAGATCGTGTACCTGGTTGATGGAGACATTCATCAGCCGAGGTTTGTTCAATTGCAATGGGGTGCGCTTCATTATAATTGCACGCTGGATAAAATGACCTTGCATTTTAAATTATTCCGCCCCGATGGATACCCTTTGCGTGTGGAGGCGGACTGCACATTTAAAAGTGTGATCGATGGTAAACAACTTGCCCTCTTTACCGATACACATTCGCCGGATATCACCAAAGTACATACCGTTAAAAAAGGAGACACGCTTCCGCTGCTTTGTTATCGCGAATACGGCGACAGTAAATATTATTACCAGGTAGCGGCATACAATAACCTTACGGATCTGAAACAACTTGAACCCGGAACGAGGTTGATCTTTCCACCAATAGCCAAATAAAAAATGTCGTATAGCCAATCACTGCCGGGTAACCAAAATACCGATCTCGTAACCTTTACCATAAAGGTGAACGGGAATGTTATCAGTACCCAATACAAGGTTACGGCTATCAACGTGATCAAGGAAACAAACAGGATCCCTTCCGCACGGCTGATCATTTACGATGGTGATGTGGCTTTACAGGATTTTGAAGTAAGCAATGAAGAAACATTTGTTCCCGGTGCGGCCATTGAAATAAAAGCAGGCTACCATTCTGATGAAGAAACCATTTTCAAAGGCATCATTATCAAACACAGTTTAAAAATACGCACCGACCGTTCTCCCGCACTCATTCTTGATTGCAGGGACAATTCGGTTAAAATGACCATAGCGCGAAAGAGTAAATACTTCTATGACCAGAAAGACAGCGATGCAATAGAAGAAATTGCGGGCTCGTATGGTTTGGATACTGATATTGAAAGCACTTCTGTGCAATATAAAGCGATCGTTCAGTACGACAGTACCGATTGGGATTTTGCCGTAACACGTGCAGAGGCCAATGGAAAAATCTTTCTCGTGAATGATGGAAAAATAACCATGCGTAAACCGGTATTGAATAATGATACCGTACTCGATGCCGTTTTCGGTGCAACCATACTGGAACTGGATGCAGATATCGATGTGCGCAACCAATATGCAGGAATGCAGGCAACCAGCTGGGATAAAACAAACCAGGCAATTACTTCCGTGGAAGCAAACGATCCGCAACTTGCAGAGAATGGAAATTTATCTGCTGCAACACTGTCTGGCGTTTTTGGCATTACTGAAAATCTTTTTGTAAGCGAACAGGTTACAGAAAACGAATTACAGGAATGGGCCGATGCACGTATGAGCCGCGCCAAATTATCACGATGCCGCGGAAGGGTAAAATTTCAGGGATATGCAAAATTATTCCCCGGCGACCTGATCAATATCGGCGGCGTGGGCGACCGTTTCAATGGAAAAGTTTTTATATCGGGAGTACACCATGAAATAACAAACGGCAACTGGACAACAGATGCGCAGTTTGGCCTGGCGAATGAATTGTTCCTGCAAAAAGAAACCATCCATTCATCTTCTGCAGCCTCTATGATGCCTGCTATACAGGGATTACAGATCGGCGTTGTTACAAAGCTGGAGAATGACCCGGATGGACAGGACCGGATACAGGTAAGGCTCCCGATCATTGATGCCGGGGATGATGGAATATGGATGCGTATGGCCTGCATGGATGCCGGAAATAACCGCGGCACTTTTTTCCGCCCCGAAATAGGCGATGAAGTGATCACCGGTTTTGTAAACAACGATCCGCGCGATGCAGTAGTTCTCGGTATGATGAACAGCAGCGCAAAACCCGCAGCCCTGAAAGCTTCCGATCAAAATGATGAGAAAGGGTATGTATCGAGAAGCGGGATGAAAATGATCTTTAACGACAGCGACAAATCAATCAAAATAGAAACACCCGCCGGAAAAAAAATAACGGTCAGCGAAGCAGATGGGATCATAAAACTGGAAGATGAAAATGGAAATAAAATATCGATGGAATCTTCTGCAGTGAATATTGAAAGTGCGGCCGACATGACGATCAAAGCAGCGGGTAACCTCACGATCGAAGCGGCGAATATTTCACTTTCACCATCATCATCGTTTTCACTTGGTTCCGGCTCGGCTTCGATGAGTGCGGATGCAGGGAGTATTTCTTTGTCGGCGCCTTCTTTAACAGTAGAAGGTTCGGGTGTAGCAACGATCAAAGGAGGAATAGTAAAGATCAATTAAGAAAATAGATACGCACAAAATAAAAACCGGCCGATCATGCCTTTCGCAGCAAGACTTACCGACATACATATTTGTCCGATGGTTACGCCACCTGGTGTGCCGCATGTAGGCGGCCCGGTGATAGGCCCCGGCAGTGCAACAGTTTTGATAGAAAATCTGCCGGCAGCATGTGTAGGGGATAGTTGTATTTGTACAGGGCCGCCCGACAGTATCGTAGCAGGTTCGTCAACTGTATTGATCGGTGGCAAACCTGCAGCAAGAATGGGAGACACTACATCACATGGAGGATCCATCATCATGGGTTCTGCAACAGTAATCATAGGAGGTTAATATGGCATATTCATATTTAGGTACAGGCTGGGGATTCCCGCCGCAATTTAACGACCAGCTGAATAGCGTGGTGATGACAAGTGACGAACTCGATATTCAGCAGAGCCTGGAAATATTATTGACAACAAGAAAAGGCGAACGGGTGATGATGCCCGATTACGGTTGCAATCTTGATGAGATGGTATTCGAATCAATGACCACCACATTTAAAACACATATGGCAGAAACGATACGCACGGCGATCCTTTTTTATGAAGCAAGGCTGGATCTGCAAAACGTTACCATCGATGACAGCAGGGATGCAGAGGGTATCATATTGATCGTGCTCGATTACATAGTACGAACCACCAATTCGCGTTTCAATTTTGTATATCCATTTTATAAAAACGAAGGATCAGAAATAAAATAATGTCAGGAAGCTGTTACGATAACAATCTTTTATTGCGCGATGGCAGCAGCCAGCAACAGCGGTTGCTGAATGCATTGTTGCCCGTGTATGTTAAAGTAGATGAAAGAAAAACCGAAGACCTTATCCTGTTTGCAAAAAAATATGGGTTCTACATAAATTATTACGGGCTCGCCAATACGGTTACCGGCGATTGGCAGGATCTGATGTCGAAAGATGTTGCTGTTATTATTGCTGCAGTGTCAGATTGGCCCGGCAGGGATCTTTCGCGATACCTTACCAATTTATTTGCTGAGATACACAATGCTGCAAACGACCAGGAGGCAAAAGATACATTCAAATTTATTTTTGATTTTACTTTTTCACTGGCAATGCATATAGATAATGCATTAAGATCATTGCCGGAAGATATCAGCTATACCGCTTATCTGCGCGTATCGGCCAAATCGGCGCTGATGCCGCAACTTGCTTTATTGTGGCAATATTATAATGATATTATCGGCCATACAAACCATCAGTTCCTGGATCTGATAGATACTTCTTCTGTTCTGAAAGACCCCTTAATGCCCGTAGATGACCCGTTACTGATACAGCATTTCGATCCGCAACAGTTGGATGCATCATGGGCCTTTCCATCATTACCAGCGGGAGGGCCAGCCATTACAAGTATTGATGCGGTTACGATCAAAGACCAGATCGTGCAATTGATCACGCATAAACTTTTTACCGGGCCGGCCAATGCGTTTATCGATGCTATAAATAATATCATCGAACGCTCAGCGGATTATTTGAATGAAGTGCTTGAACAATACCCGTCGCACACGCCGCATTATGCTTTATTTCTTTCATTTATCAGGTTGTTCAAACTGGCGCAGGATCATCAAAATGAATATACGCAGGATCATCTTGATTTTTATTACAGGGAAGTACTGAAGCTGCAAAACAAAATGGCCGAACCCGATTTTGTTCACCTGGTTTTTGAACTGCAAAAAAATACGGCTCCGCTGATCCTGCCATCCGGTACCTTGGTAAAAGCAGGAAAGGATGATCACAAGAACGATCTTTTTTATAGCCTCACCAATAATGTTACCATCCAGAGCGCTGTTGTAAAAAACATGCGGTCATTATACCTCTCCAAAACGAACACCGGCAACACTGCAAAACTTTTTGCATCATTACAGGCCGATACGGAAGATGGGCAGGGAGCCAAATTACTCAGCGCTGATCAGTCATGGTTTGCTTTCGGCGATCCCGCAAAAATACAAGCGGCCGGGATCGGTTTTGCGATCGCATCAAATCTTTTTTACCTGAATGAAGGTGGGCGCACCATCACATTTACGATCAAAGATGCGCCGGCAAATTTTACACAAATGAATACGGCGGATCTGTTTACTGTTTCTTATACAGGAAGCAAAAAATGGATCGATGCAAACGCAGAAGGTTTTTTGGTTGCAGGAGAATCTACCGTGAGTGTTGCGGGCGCATCATTACATATTACCATCAAACTTCCGGCTAATGCGCCGGCGATCGTTCCGTATTCAAAAAAGATACATGGCGAAAATTATCCGCAGGCATTGCCGATGGTTAAACTGATGCTTAAAAACGATAATCAATATCAGCAGATAAAATTGACCGATATCAGCAAAGAGTTCACTATTGAAGTAGATGTGGATTCGGTGAAAGATCTTGTATTGCAAAACGACAATGGAAAAATAGATCCGTCAAAACCTTTCAAACCTTTTGGAGAATTTCCTGATACGAATGCTTCTTTTATTATCGGAAGTAAAGAAGTGTTTCAAAAACCATTGACTTATTTACAGCTGAATATGGTGTGGCAGGGAGAAATGCCGGCAAATGCCAGCTCGTCTTTTTTATCGGCGGGCAAGTGGGTACCTATTTCAAACAGCAATACATCATTAACCGGTATTGGTTTTGTTCCGGGTGCACAAGTACCCTTAACACCGGTTGATTTTACAGCCAATGACCCTTACAGGAATACTTCCACAGATGGATTTGTAAAGATCAGTTTGAACAATGCAAATTATAGTATTGACACTTATCTTAAATCCGTTCAGGCCGCCATCAGCAAAAATACGGTTACCGTTACACCAACGGACAGCGATCCCAAAACATTTACCATAACGCCGGCTATCACACTTGCATCATCGCCTGCAACACCGGTAGCAACAGACGCATACATCCACTATACATCAACAGATGTTTTATGGAACGATGATTCGGTTGATGCATTCAACAAACGGAAACATTTTTTTTATCATGTAGAACCTTTTGGCTTTCGCGAGATACACCCGTTCCTTTTAAAGGATCAGCCACATACTACACTGCAACTGCCGGATGATAATGGATGCAACCTCTTACCGGTGTTCCATCTCGATAACGGCAAATACGATTCAAAGGATAATGGAACGGCCCAGGCTCCCGATAATGGCGGTGAATTATGGATAGGCCTCGACAATGCAGTAAAGAACCAATCCGTATCGATCCTCTTCCAGGTTGCAGACGGGACAGCGAACCCGCAAAAATATATGTCAGCGATCAGCTGGTATTATCTGTCGCAGAATAACTGGATAAAGTTTTCTGTAACAGATATTACCGATGATACAAAAGGGCTCACCATTTCGGCTTTGGTTTCGCTGCTGATACCTGATAACGCAGATGTTGATAATACACGCGCAGATGCAGGCCTGGTATGGATCAAACTGGTTGCCACAAATGATACGGATGCAGTTTGCAAATTGATAGCGGTGCGGGCCAATGCAGCAAAAACGGTATTTGTACAGGATGCGGATAAACAGATCCAATACATACAGCCCATACCCGCCAATACCATCAGTAAACTTTCGGTAAGCAATGCATCCATAAAAAAAACGGAGCAGCCATATCCATCATTCGGCGGGTATCCAAAAGAAACAGATGATACTTATTATATAAGAGTAAGTGAAAGGCTGCGGCATAAAAAAAGAGCCATCACTGCATGGGATTATGAGCGCCTCGTGCTGGATAAATTTCCGCAGGTGTATAAAGTAAAATGCCTGAACCATACCGGTTTCATTTTTGATCCGAAGAACAACATCAAAAAATACAGTGAAGTACTGGCCGGCCATGTAATGGTTGTTACTGTTCCCGACATAACACATGCCGATGCAGGTTACCGCCTTTTTCCGTATACCAGCCTCGGCCTTTTACAGGAAATACAGGATTATCTCTACACGTATACATCGCCGCATGTGCAGTTGCATGTTTGCAATCCGGAATTTGAACAGGTACAGTTTGATTTTAAAGTAACCTACATGGATGACAACAATTACGATAACCTGCTGAATGATGCCATTGAAAGATTTCTCTCTCCATGGATATCAGGTAATGAAACGGATCTTGCCGATATCCGTTTTGGCGAAACAATTGAAAAATCAGTGGTACTGAATTTTATCGAAAAACAACCTTATGTTGATTTCGTGAGTTGTTTTAAAATGTTTGTGTACACATCCGATGATAATAATACGGTACAAAAAAAAGAGGTTGATGAAGCCATACCCGCAACTGCGCGATCCATATTCGTTTCCTATTATGATGCGGCGAATAATATAAAACACATTATTAATTCTTCCGAAACATGTGAATGTAATGGATAACAACACAGAAAATACGATACTGAAAGACCCGGTGCTGCTGCATCCTGATACCGACTACGATTTTTTGCGTAAAACCGGGCTTGCCTATATCGAAGAGCTGGGCGCTAAATTATGGACGGATTATAATGAGCATGATCCCGGAATCACTATACTGGAAGCATTGTGCTATGCCATAACGGAACTCGGTTACCGTTGTTCATTGCCAATGGCGGATAAGCTCACCAATGAAAACGGAGAAGTGGAAGAGGGGCAGGTGTTGTACACGGCACGTGAAATTTTAACCCAGGCCCCGTTAACAGAAAATGATTACAGGAAACTGCTGGTGGATATAACAGGTGTACAAAATGCCTGGCTGTTATACGGCGATTATGATGCAACAACCAATACGCTTACACCCATACCAACGAAACTGAAATTGTATGCCGATTGTAAAAAAGATCAGTTAAGTACAACACCAACGCCACACCCGGTAAATTTATTCGGATTGTATAATGTGCTGCTTGACCTTGAAACGGATGCGCAGTTTGGCGATCTCAATAATGGAACGTTACAGGCAGACAATCCTAAAACAACTTCTTTTGCAGCCGCTGTGGCGAGCCTGTCTTTTGATTTTCCGTCATGGAAAGAAATGGCGATTAATGATCCCGCAATTTTTGATATACCGATACAGGATCTGAGCGTATGCGTTTTATCATTTGATCCGGCTGATCCGGATAAGTGGAACGTGAAAATGAGTTTGACCTGCAATAGTGTTGTTCATGAAGTTGACGGCAGTGTTTCAGTGGATCTGCAGCCTGCCGGCGCAGAACTCACCCGCGACAATGTGGACGGATTTTTAAATAACGACGGTTTTGGTAACATGATAGGCGGTTTGTATCTGATGAAAATTCAGAAAGCAAAAAAAATAGTGAACGAATGCAAACGCACACTGATGGCGAACCGGAACCTGTGCGAAGATTTTTTAAGTATTACAACAGTGGATGATGAAGAGATCAGCATTTGCTGTGATATCGATATCGCTGCCAATACGGATATGGAAGATGTTCAGGCAAAAGTATTTCTGGCAATAGAAGAATACCTCAATCCGCCCATCAGGTTTTACCTGCTGAATGAAATGATAGATACGTATTCATTGGACGAAATATTCGAAGGCCCGAAATTAACACACGGGTTTATCAATACGGATGAGCTGGAAAAAACCGTGTTGCGCGAAGTGATCCATGCTTCGGATATCATCAGCACCATCATGTCGATAAGCGGTGTGCTATCGGTTCGTAATTTCAGAATGACAAATAATGATACCGTACCAGCACAAACAGGAAGGGAATGGTGCATGTCCATTACAAAAGGGAGAAAACCGATTTTGTCGGAAACAAAATCAAAAATTGTTTTTTATAAAAACAAATTTCCATACCTCTCTTCTGTTAAAGAAACAAGGGATATCATACGATGGCTGAAATCTTTACAGGCAAGAAACAAACTAAACGGTTGCCAGGATGACCTGCCCGTTACGCCCGGAAAATATTTTCCGCTGAATAATTACCGTTCTATTCAAACACTTTTCCCCGTAACATACGGAATAGGCGAAGGAGGATTGTCAGACAATGCCTCCGATGAACGAAAGGCACAAGCCAGGCAGTTACAGGCATACCTGCTTTTTTATGATCAGTTATTGGCCGATTTTTTTATGCAGTTGCATGATGCCAAAGATCTGTTTTCAATTAAAAAACTGACACAAACCTATTCCGCACAATATATAAATGATATCCAGGGCATGGATGCGTTGTATAAAAAAAGCGGGACCGATGATCTGTTGCAGGCGCTGATGATTGAAAAAAATTCTGATAATAACCAGTTGCCTCCAAGTGAGTGGCAGGAGCTGTATGAATCAAACGAAACGTACGTGGATCGGCGTAACAGGTTCCTCGATCATTTGATGGCGCGTTTTGCAGAATCATTTAATGATTACGCTTTCTTGATGTATTCTCTTGATTATGATACACAACAGGAAACTAAAATAGACAGTACGGATCTTATTAATAACAAGGTCGATTTTTTAAAAAATTATCCTTCGATATCTTATGGAAGAGGGCTCGCATTTAATTATCACCCTGAAAAATTCGATGCCTCTAAAAATGATTTTGTGTTAGATAAGGCTGAATTATGGGATACGGATAATGTATCGGGGCTTGAAAAAAAACTTTGCATGCTTGGCGCTTTTCAAAGCCCCGCTGTTCAAAGTTATTATCGCAGATTTTTATATTGCCTCGGTAACATTACTACCATTGCAGGCATTATCGACCCGGCTAAATTACGGTTTGTGTTTACGGCGGGATCAAACACATTAACATCCGTAAATGAATATGCGGGCCTGCACGAAATAAATGCTGTGCTGCCTGCTTTTCTTTCACTGGCTATGGCGGAAACAGCTTATTGCACAAAAAGAGAAGGCAATGGTATAGCGATACCGTTTACATGGAACATTTATATAACCGATGCGGATTGTAAGGCACTTGCGAAAAGCAATGCTTTCAATTCACTGGAAGAAGCAAAAAAAGGTATTAAAGATTTTGTTGCAGAATTTTTAAACGAATGCGATAACGAAGGATTGCATCTTATTGAACACATACTGCTGCGGCCAAGGAACGAACACTTTGATCTGGCGCCGGTATGCCTTGACCCTTCCTGCGATTTTTGCGGCGAACAGGATCCGTATTCTTTTAAGATGTCTATTGTGCTTCCTTACTGGCCTGCACATTTCAGGAACATGGCTTTCCGTGATTATTTTGAAAACCTGGCAAGAGCCGAAACACCTGCGCATATCATGGTAAAAGTATGCTGGGTTGATGACGAAGATTTATGTGCATTTGAATTTGCGTACAAAAAATGGATCTATGCACTGGCAACGCACAGAGCCAACCCAAAAAATATATTGCAAGAAGGAAAATTAAAAGTTGCGAACAATAATTTACTAACCCTGCTGTTCAAACTGCACAGCAAATACCCGGTTGCTTTATTGCATAACTGCGATGAAAGCGAAGATACTAACCCGGTAATGCTTGGGCGGACAGCTTTGGGATCATTTAAAAATTAAGCATTATGACAACGCCAAATGATTCTTATATCGTATTTGCAGCGGATCAGGTGTTAACCAGTGACCACCTCAATCAGTTGTTCAATTATCTTGATAAGAACAATCGCCTTACCCGGAATAAATTGATCGGCGCCGGTATCGAATGCGGATTGAAGCTGGCCTACGATGATACCAATGTATCGATCTCGGTCAGCTCCGGCAGCGGGCTCACTTCACAGGGATACCTGATCCTCGAAAGCGTTGCGAAAGTATATACTCATTTTACAACATATGCCGCCCCGGAACTTGCTTCAGCCAATCTGCCTTTTCTTCAGGATGCTTATGAACCTATCGACATTATTAAAAAATTCCCCTTTTATCAAGGTTTTGTGGCTGCCAATCCGGATGTTAAGTTGTTGCTTACTGCAGATGAATCTGATGAAAATAACGGGCAGCCATTAACATTGATCAAAGACACACTCGACAAATATGTAGTGGTACTGTTTCTTGAAATGACGGAAAAGGATCTGAAGAACTGTGATGCATTCGATTGTAATAACAAGGGTGAAAGGATGTCGCTTATTATTAAACCGCTGCTTGTAAAAAAAGATGCGGTAAACATATTTCCAAAACCATGGAACACGGCAGGAAAGGAAGTAGAACTGAAACGATACAATGTTCCTTTCACAACAATACAGACCGCGCAGGAAGTGCTGGATAATTTTATAAAAATAACTGAAAAAGATCCCTACCTGTTGCCAAACCTCGACGCCGGTTTCAATCACTGCAGTGAGATATATACTTATTTTACGGGCGACAATAATTCTGCGATGGTCAACCGCCTGGGCACACCAGGCGCATTAGAAGCTGGCCTGCACAGTTTGTACACATGGATCAACATAAATAATCCTTTGCTTATTCAATATTATTATGACCACATCAATGACCTCGCTCTTGCGTATTACGAGTTTGTAGCGAAAGCAAAAGAATTGGTATCTGTTTGTTGTTTTGATGAAAATGCATTTCCGCTTCATCTTATTCTGGGGATCGCCAATACTACAACAGGCAATCTTCACAACGATAAAAACAGGCAGCATTTTATTTATACACCGCTCTACTGCCGGCAGACAGCAGGCGTTGATGCATTACGGCTGATGTATGAGAGGATCGATTTGATGGTATTAAATTTTGCAGCATGGGTTAAAAATGTAACCACCGGCGATGCAGAAATAAAGATCACACCCAGCCAATACGAAGATTTTTCTTTGTCGGAAAGATGCATTCCCTATTATTATTTCGACCCGAAGCAACAGGCCGGCGATATTTATCCTAAATGGAATTTTCATAAAACGAGGTACGGCAATGAACGGTTCAACCTCAGTTACAATGCACCCGGCTACAATAACAGCAGTACGGTCACCGATCCTTTATTATTTGATATTGAGCGATACGATTTTTTCAGGATAGAAGGGCATATCGGCGCCGATTATCAAACAGCGAATAAATATCTTGACGATCTGAGAATGAGGTACAATTTACCGATAGACATTGTAACGATACCCGTTGAAATGCTTGGAGCCACTAATGAAGCATTACCCCCTTGCAAAACACAGGATCTTATAATTCAATACCGGCTGACCGTAAATGAATTTTTATGCAGCCTGCAGGAATACGTTTGCAGGTTTGTAAAACTAAAACTGTCATTTGCAAAAACAATAATACCAACTAAAAAAGGCGCAGCAGCGCCTGTAAAAACAAACAGGGTACTTGTAGAATATGATGATGCCACTGCCATCGTTCCTTTTGGCGGCGCTGTATATAAAAAAGGAGATTTCGTTTCTGCCAATTGCAAAGTAAAAAAAGATGATGGCACTTTCGGCGGGGCTTATTTGGCTACTGTACAAAATGGGGTATACTTACATTCGGAACATACGGCATCTAATATAACCGGCACAATGCTTGATTTTATCGATGCAGCGGATAACCTGTTTATGTATCTGCAAAACAATGATCTTTCTGTTTATACAACGGCCGCCTTTAATAAGGCTTATACTACTTATTCCAAATTACAGGTACAGGTTGTTGATCTATACGAAAAAAATACAGAAGCGGAAATAGCCAATGATGATTGCTGTTGTCATGATCTTCATTGCAAAGTAGAAAAATTTTTATTGCTGAAAGAAGAACACGACCGCAGGTTAAAATTGTACAACGATCAATTAAAATTCGCAGCCTACTACAAAAAGCATCCCGGGCTGGAACATAAGGCAGGCGTGCCCAAAGGCGGCACTTTTGTAATGGTGTACCGTGCGCAGGAAGAAATGCATATATGGAATGGCGCCAATGAGCTGACAGGCAAGCTGCAGGGTTTGGATCAGGTATTTTCTAAACAACCTGTCAGAAAAAATTCGGATAAAAGCTCTCTGCTGGCTGCTGCCAATGATCTGCAGAAAGCCATCCAGGAAGCCGGTGAAAGATTTGATGAAACAGTGAGAACATTTCCGGTTGCTGAACAAAGAATGGTGACCGGTTATTTTCAAGGCGCTGTAACAGAAACCCGGCAAATACCGACCGGTGTGATCATTGCAGACTTTTATATTCCTTATCAATGTTGTTCAGATTGCGAACCGGCAGCCACGTTGATGGAAAAGCAACTGGTGTTGGGAAGAACCAAATAAACAAATGTTACATGCAGCAACATATCATTTATAAACAAACGGTAACGATCGATGTTCCGCTGTCAATGGAGCCGCGCCGGTTGCAGGATGCGGTCAGCCGTTTGTTTCAGACCGATATGATGGCGGCGATTGAAAACATCATGGATCAAACGGCAACTGAGGGCCAAACCCTACGGATCGAAAAAATGGAACTGGATATCGGCACAGTATCATCAAAAAATTTTGAACAGCATTTTAAAACAGAACTGCTGAAACATTTTTCTGAAACGCTTTCACAAATAAAAGATACTGCATCGCAGCCTGCCGGAAAAAATGCTGTCATTCTCGATCACGTACAATCAATGATGGAACAGTTGTGTTATTTTCTGGATCATGGCAGGATTCCCTGGCACGCAACAGTAAGATCCTTTGCGCAGTGGGAGAAAAAAATAATTGATACGTTGTCTGGTAACGACTGGCAATATTTGATCGAATGGATCAGAGACAATGGCCAGAAAAGAATCACGGAACGGCTGGCTCATCAGTTTTCACCGGTCTTTCTGATACGCATATTAAACACAGCGATGCCTGAGTATGGAGAATGGCAATCGCTGATCGGCGGATTGATCCATTTGAAAAATTCGATTTCTCTTTCCGGCAGTTCCGTTCCTGATACGTTGTTATGGCAAAAAACACTTGAAATAATTTTACTGGATAAAATAGATCTGGCAGGCGGCGGCACACAAATAAAACAACCGGCCGAATATAAAATTGCTTATAAAATAATATATAGCCTGTTTAATAACAGACAGGTGACAGCTATACAAAAAACAGGGAAGAAAAATATTTCACAAGGGCTGTTGCAGGTATTGGAGAATGTATTAGAGACATATCAAAACAGTACTGAGATCATCCCGGTACAGCGCGAAAAAAACATTAATGATCTGAAAAAAGATATCAAAACAGGAAAGAAAAAAATAAATGAGAACCTGTTTGCAGGCGAGGGATCAATTTTTATAGTTCATTGCGGAATGATACTGCTGCACCCGTTCCTGCAAAATTATTTTACCGAACTTGGATTATATGACGGAAAAGCGTTTACCAGTACGGACAACCATAAAAGGGCCGTGCTGTTGCTTTATTATTTAAGTACGGGAGAAAGCAATGCAGCTGAGTTTGATCTTGTATTGCACAAAATAATATGCGGGCTGCCTGTAGATGAACCGCTGCCCGCATCCATTGAACTTACTGAAAAAGAAATGGAAGAATCGGAGGAGTTGCTTGCGTCCATATGCAAACACTGGCCGCCTTTAAAGAATACATCCATTGAAGGGTTGCGGTCGGCATTCTTTCAACGGGAAGGGAAATTAGTATTTGCGGATAACAGCTGGCGGCTGCGGGTAGAACAAAAAACGATAGATATTCTTCTGGATAAACTTCCCTGGGGGTTTTCGACGATACGTTTGCCCTGGATGAAAGAAATTTTACATGTGGACTGGTGCTAAACCTGAAATAAAAATGGCGGTAACACATCAACAAAAACAAACAGATACGCATACTTCCGGCAAAGCAGGGAAGGCTCCTTTTTTTGCAAATAGGCAGGCTTCGCCCGCATCTGATTTTTTTAATCCATCCACGCCGTCGCAGCAAAAAAAAACACAGGGCAAAGAGAACCAACTGATCAATAGTGTTGATGTTTCAACGTGTATGTTCATCCCTTCTCAATCCGTGGGTGAACATATTGAGCAGGCCGATGATAAAGGAACAGAAATAAATATAACTGCTAAAGTGCTCGGTGTATCGGGAACTGCTGTCATGACCGGTAAAAAGGGAAAATATAACAGCACGTCGCCTGTTGAAATTCCATTGCACATACCTTATCTCTCCGCAGCGGAACCCATGCTTTATCTGAGCATCCATAATAATATTGTAACAGGGGAGATAGGTACTTCAAAAAACAGATCGGGTCTTGCCGGCTGGATCAACCAGCACGCAGAATCGTTGGGATGGAACGGAATAAAACTGCCATCGCTGAATAAAGATTTTATCAGCACATTTGAAAAAGGCGCATTGAATTTAAAACTGGATAAGATACCGGTAAAAATAGGCGGCTTTGCAGAGGCGGTATTGAATGCTGATTTTAAAAACTTCAACAAACCCATTATTGATGTAACAGCTGATATAAAAGTAAAAGGCATTGCGGATATAAATCTGCATATCGATAATACAAAAGGGAACATGCAGGGCAGCGCCGTTTCAAAAATAAATTTTAAATCGTTTGATGGTATAGCGGCCATTATTTATCAGCCTGATGGCAATATTGATATTACTGGCACGGTAAATTATCATGCAAATAAATTGAATGGATCGATCACCCTGATCGCAACGGATAGAGAAACCGCAGACAATTTTGCAAGGGATCAATTAAAAAACAGCAGTGGCGATCCGGTTATTCCCGCCAAAGTACCTGTGGCAAAACCGGGTAAAGAGCGGGCGCTGGCAGGTATGGGTTTAGTAACGTTTAATCTTACCGATTGGTTCGCCGGTTCGGCGATGGTAGTGGTTGATGCAGCCGGCCATGTAACAGTTGTTGGCAAAATAAATCCGCCAGCTGAAATAGAATTGTTTCCGCAAAAAACACTTTCCGACAGAACGCTGTTTAAACTTGAGGTGAAGGCGCCGTATGGTATTCCGTTTATCGGCGATGTATTTCTTTTTGCGAACGTATCGTTGTTTACAAAAACAATTGTAGGCCCTGCAAAATTGTATGATATTTTAATTGACGGAACTTATTCAACAGACCCGGATATCAGCAACAACTTTTCATTGTCTGCTTCCCTTAATATTTCGGCTTATACCGGTTTGGGATTACATGCCGAAGGTGGTGCGGGCATGGAAATATTACAGCATGCAATTAAAGCCGGTATTGGTATTTCGGCGGAAGCCGGTATACAGGCCTATGTAGATGCAAGGCCTACCATCGGTTATCGCAACCCGGGCCAGTTTTATTTTAAGGGCCACATGGATATCGCGGCAATGCTGGATCTTCAGCTGAGCGGCGATCTTTTTGTTGAACTCGACAGTCCGTGGTGGTCGCCGGTTCCTGATAACAAATGGATATGGCCGATGGCGTCACTCCAATACCCGCTCAATGATTCATTTGGTATCGGAGCGGATCTGGATTATGTTTTAGGCTCTCACAAATTACCCGAGATCAGTTTTGAAAAAGTTGATTTTGACGGCGCTAAATTTATGACGGATCTCGTTGATAAAAAAGCGCCGCACAGCAATGGGAAAAGTAAGGCAGACAAAAAAGGCAGCTTTACGCCGGCAGCAGACTCAAAGAAACCGGGAACAAAAGGTTTGAAAAAACAAAAACCGGCTGCAAAAAAAGAGCCCGCTAAAAAAAGAACGGGTATTGGTAAAGACAGTAAGAAAAAAATTCCGGCAGATAAGAAAGCCGCTGTACTTCTTGAAAAAGCAGTGAACGAAGTAAAAGCGTTAGCCAATCTTAAGCCATTAACAAAAGGAGAGGTCGCAGTCAAAGTAAAACGCATTAATACCGCAAACAAAGTAAATTTTGTTGTTACAGAAAGTGGCGATGCCTGGATAATTACTTTAAAAGGAAAAACAAACAATAAAAAAACACCGCTCCCTGTTAAAGTTCAAAAAGCCAAACCAATACCAAAAGATGCTAAGCCGGCGAAAGGAAAAAGCAAGGATAAAAAGCCGGGATCAAGCTGGTTGAATGACCGTCAGTCAACAAAAACAAAAGACGGAATAGAACATACTTTGTATTTTACCGGAACCGAAGGCAACGCTGCGTTAATGATCGCCACAACACCTATGACATTGTCTGACTATATGGAGCGGATCAAAGCAGATAACCAGGTGAGTGACGCAGACCTGAAACCTTGTATGCAGATTGTAGAAAAAATAGAAAAAAAGGAAAAGGAAAAAACGAATGATGATGCAAAGAGAGAACAACAGCTAAAAGACATCAAGGACCTGCTGTTCGAACTGGGAAATGAATTAAAAAAACTGAAATTAAATCACTACGAAAAAAATACAGAGCCAGTTTACGGCAGCCTTCATGAAGGGTTCGGGACATCGGTAATGGTTGGTTACCGCGCATTGACATTTGCAAAAGGGTCAGAGCCATCGGTCGGCAATGAAGGTAATTTCTCAAAAATAAACATACGTAAAAATGGCGGCGGTTCTTATTATGTAAAAGGGCATTTATTAAATGATAATTTAGGCGGCCCCGGTAATACATGGGAAAACCTGACTCCGATAAACAGGGATGCGAACAAAGAACACCAGCTCAAGTTTGAAGATAAGGTGAAAGAGGCCGTTAATGGAAGCGCCAACCGCGGCCTCGATACCGCAAAATTAAAAAAGCAGGGATACATGAAAGTCTTCCACGTATCTGTTCTCCTGGAAGGAAAAATCCCGAAGGCCCTTGAAATTTTAAGAGATGAAAATCGTGAAGATGAAATCAGCAAAATACCCGGCTGGAAGGAAACATATGATCAGGACGCAGTAAGAGAATTACTCGAAGCGGAACGGCATGTGCCGATCATGTTAAAGTGCCTCGCTATTGTTAAAGGCGCCAGTGAAACTAATGAACGCCAGGTCACACATGGTGTACGAAATGACATTCAGCATGGAGATATAACACAGTATCAGATCGGCCAGGGCACAAGTAAACTGGTTAAGCTGTCGCAGGCGGATTGTTTCAACGAACACGCAAGAAATGATAATGAAAGAGCAGCACCATATGAGAATAAATTAAACATAAGCACGGAAACAGCGATCAGAATTTATAATACGCTTGCAGATAAAGGACAGATCACAAAAACGAAAACGGAAATAGGCACCACTTTTACCGCGCTGATGAAACTGAACAAGGGCCTGAATATCCAATCGGGTGTGGTTGATATGGCAAGAAGAAAGATTGCAAAAGATTTAATGGCGGCTGAAAAGAAATGATTGCCGTGTACATCAAAATAAAAAACGGCAGCATTTATTAGTTAACTGCCTTGAACAAAAAAATATAAGTAAAAAATGATGTCTCCACTCTCCGAATATCTCGACCAGCTTCATAACCTCATCCATACACGCCTGCAAAATCATTTTTCGCAGGATAACGAAGTTGCCATAGAGGTTACTGAAAACAGAGAAGCATTGTATTCTTTGGCAGGCCTCGAACTTGATCATAATGAATATTTTATTTTTTTACTTTCACTGGTGGCGCATATTCAACCTGCTTTTCTTGATGCAGCAGTACAGGAATTTCTTCCCAATGGCGGAGAGTTTACAGAATTTGGCGGAACCAGGTCAGGTAACTACCGTGGTATGTTACCAACCGGCGAAACAGCGCTTTTTTTACTTGCAGGGAATGATCTTCCCAAAAGAATAGCGTTGCAAAAACTTTTTTCAACAGAACATTTTTTTCATACACAACAGATCCTCCGGCTTGAAGAAGTAAAAGAAGGCGAACCCATCATGAGCGGCCGCATCATGGTTTCACAGGAATGGCTGGAAAAGATCATACACGGAAAAATCACCAGGCCGGATTTTGGAATACATTTTCCCGCAAAATTGCTGGAAACAAAAATGAATTGGGAAGACCTCGTATTGCATCCGAATGCACGGCAGCAAATTGACATAGCCATTACCTGGATGCAGTACAATGATATTCTGCAGCAGGATGAAAATTTATCGCGCAAACTAAGGCCCGGGTATAAAATATTATTTCATGGCCCGCCGGGAACGGGCAAAACACTCACGGCAAGCCTGCTGGGTAAACAGTTCGATAGAGCTGTTTACCGGATCGATCTGTCGCAGGTGGTCTCTAAGTTCATAGGCGAAACAGAAAAGAATCTTGAGAACATATTTAATAAGGCGCGTGATAAAGCATGGATATTATTTTTCGATGAAGCCGATTCGCTTTTCGGAAAACGTAC
This sequence comes from Bacteroidota bacterium, assembly GCA_013289065.1. GTDB lineage: Bacteria > Bacteroidota > Bacteroidia > Chitinophagales > Chitinophagaceae > Sediminibacterium. Next base: position 30,162 of record JABDAP010000022.1, read on the forward strand.
GGGCGTTCAATCATCCAACGACAGGTATGCCAACCAGGAAGTTTCTTATTTGTTACAACGGATCGAAGATTTTCCTGGGATGGTGATCCTCGCATCTAATTTAAAAAGCAATATCGATCCGGCTTTTCTCCGGCGGCTCAACCAGGTGGTCCATTTCCCAGCCCCGAATGCGGAGGAACGATTGATGATCTGGCAAAAAATGCGCCCTTCTTCTCTTGATATGCATCCTGAAATAGACCTCCGCCAGATCGCACAAAAATATGAGTTGACCGGGGCGGCCATTGTACACGTGATCCATTATGCATCTCTGCAAACATTAAAAAGAAAAGACAAAACCATTCTGCTGCCGGATATCATGGAAGGTATCCGCTATGAGTTTCAGAAAGAAGAAAGATTGATGAACTGATGATGCATACCTCAAGCGAACTTTGCATTCTTTGTTTAACTGCCTTTCTTAAAAAGCAGGATCATCTATTAACAGTATAAGTTTTTCAGAACAAGCCATAGTGGAAAACCACTATTTTCTTCTGATAAAGTAAAAACTAAATTTACTTGCTTATAGATAACTATGAATGGTTTTGTTGAAACGTCCCTAAACTTTTTGAAAATTTCCGGCTACCAGGTGAGCAAGAACTTTGTAAAAAGCAAAATGCTTTCTCATCCGGATTATCCTTCGTTATTATGCCTTACTGATACGCTTCAGGAGCTGGGCATACAATACCAGGCACTCAAAGTTGAAAAAGAAAAAATATACGAGTTAAGCTTTCCGCTTCTCGCATTCTTACAAAATAAACGGCGTGGCAGCTTTGAAGTAATCCGTTCGTTGCAAAGTATCTCCGGCAATGAACAGGAAGGGTTTTTTAAAAACTGGAACGGCATCGTTCTTCATTTACCTGAAAAATCGGTTATACAAAATGAAGATCATGAAAAAGAGCTGCATCATGAAAAGTTACAGGCAACTGTTCGTGCAATTTCGGTTATTGCCCTTTTGCTCTTTTTGTTTGGAGTGTCATACAAAATTTCAGGCATGCATTTCTGGCTCCCGCTCGCTCTGAATCTGATAGGCGCATTTATTTCTTACCTTATTTTTCTTCACCTCAATGGAAATGATACTGCTATCACAAAACAATTTTGTGGTGCAGAAACGGAAGACTGCGACAAGGTATTAAAATCCAAAGGCGGTAAGATATTCGGTAAGATAAGCTGGGGAGAGATCGGCATTATTTATTTTGCTGCAAATTCTCTCTTTCTCTTTTTACCGGCATTGGGAATATCTTCTGCCGGAATACTAACTCTATCTGCTGCGATTTCTTTTTTAGCGGTTGCCGGCAGCCTGATTTCTGTTTATTATCAATGGCGTGTTGTAAGATCATGGTGCAGCATGTGTCTTATATGTATGCTGATGGTATGGCTTATTGCTATATTTTTTTATGTGAATATTTCTGGCACTGGTTTATCCGTTTCAGTTTTTTTTACCCGGTTGCTAAGCATTTCCGTAAGTGGGTCACTACTTATTTTATATGTTATAGTATCCCTGGTATGGATAAATATCAGCCAAACAATTAAACAGAACGCAGAAGCGGATAAAGCCCAAATACAACATCTAAAACTAAAAAGGAACCCGAAACTTTTTCTGCCGTTCCTGTACAGTCAAAAAAAAGTAGATACTACTCCATGGCCCGATGATATTGTTTTAGGTAATCCCTTTGCACCCATACAAATGATGATTGCCTGCAATCCCTATTGCAAACCCTGCGCAAAAACGCATAAAGAATTTGAGTCCATTATAAACCTGTACCCGAAACAGGTGGGCATTACTATACGGTTCACAGCAGATAGCATTGAATCGGAAAGCAAAAAAAATACAGCCCTCAGGCATATATTGTCTGTTTGCACCAATGGCAATGAGTATCATGGAAACCATCCGATAGATGATTGGTTCAACTTGATGAATCTTGATGAATGGATTCAGCATCATCCCCATGATTTAATAGATGAAGCAGATCAACTGCTCAAAATGCATAATGCGTGGTCGAGGAACGCAGGCATTAATCGTACGCCGACGGTTTTTATCAATGGATTTGAAATGGCCCAGCCATATACTGTAAAGGATCTGAAAATGCTGTTACCTCAAATGGAAATTGAGTTTGAGCTAAAAGCGGAAACTCAAACAGTTTTGCAATAAAAAAATAAGCAGGTATTGCGCTTTGTACCTGAACAAACCAAAGTCAGAAAAAAAATTACAGCCTATGTTATGAAATCAAACAGACAACTAATTAAATTATTAAAAACCAAAATCAAATTAAAATGAAAACACTTTCCAGAAACGAAATGAAAAACATCGGTGGTGGCAACAATGGTTTGAATTTCTGTACTGCTGACTGCGGTATTGATTCAGATGGCAATCGTTTATCGGTTACCTGTAATGGAGCATCGGGCATCTGCACAGCTACCGATTTCGAGGGTTGCTTTAGCGGTGATGACAGCCACAGCTGTGATGAAGTTGGTGGTGGGATCTTATAAAATAAGTTTTTAAAATCTTTAAAAAAAGTACAATGAAAACTCTTTCAAGAATAGAAATGAAAAACATTTCCGGAGGCACTCATGGAAACTCTGATTGTACAGCCGTTTGTCATATTGACCCCGATACCGGCGAACTGATCACGGTTCAATGTTCCGGCGAGACCTGCGAGGCAATCGATGGACAAGGATGTATTGCATGGACCGGCGATACGCCGGATGCTAAGGATTGTGATACCGATAATGGTTAAACCAAATGAACTGCCATGGAAGAGTTCTGTGGCAGTTTTCTTAAATTAGAGGAAAAGTAAGCTATGCCGGTAAAACAATTGCGCTTCAGAACGCTTTTCATTTTATTTACTATGGCGCTATGCTCCGGTAAATTGATTGCGCAGAAAACAGATAAAGAAATTCACGTCTTGTTAAGTCCGGTCAAAAATGGCGATGATACGGTTTTAAGAAAAGCATTCACCTTTACCGGCAATGCAAAGGCCCTGGCCCTTATTCCCGAATCTTTATCAGTGTCAATAGGGGAGATACTTCAAAAATACCCCGTTAAGGAAGGAAAGTTATTATTTGGTTCGCTGGCATCTGTTGATCAAAGCGCTTACCAGAGATTCAGGCGCCATATTCTGGATTCTCTTGCCTTTGAAAAAATGCGAAAGAATTTTAACATTGATACAAACCTGGTCAGTAAAACACCCATAAACGATAACATCTTCTTTTATTATGCAAAACTTACGGATGGTAAAAACCTGGTAGTGGTTGATGCGGATATGAACAAGTCGTTTACCGGCGACAGCGTATATATTTCTTCAGGGCTAACAAACGCTGATACAATTCAGGGACAAACCCTTCAACAGTTTATTACTGATATACCCCTTAGCAACGCAGAGTTCTATAGTGGTAAATTGTATAAAATAAATACCAGGGTTGATATTAATGTGCGAGAAACAATTATGCCTAACCGCAAAGACTCCATCTCTGTTTTATTTCAGCTTAAGAACGGCAGGGAAGGCGTTATCCATTTTCCCGGCAAAGACATTATGGTTTATGTAAAGCCCACCATTCTGCTGGATAAATTAAAATACGATAAATTTTGTGACATAAGGCTTGTTGGGTCAGAGGATAAAACCATTCATAAAATAGGGGATACGGTATATATCAATACAGAAAAATATCTTTTAAAAGAAGTGAGCATTACAGGAGATGAAATCGTTTTTATCAAGCTTCAGAATGAAAATGCTTCTGTTAGACAATTTGGTTCGGAAATAGGGCAAACCGCACAGGATTTTGATCTTCCGGATGGATCGAATAAAAACTTTAACCTTGAAAAAAATAGTCGATCCAGGTATATCCTGATTGACTTTTGGGGTACCTGGTGTGGGCCATGCCTGGAGAATCTTCCAAAACTCAGGGAGTTTTATAATACGATCAAAAGAAATGATTCGATTGAGTTGCTCGGTATTTGTGTAGATGATTTAACTGATAAAAAAGATCTTTTAAAAAAGATCGCAAAACTGAATATTCCGTGGAAGAATCTTCTTGTAGACAGAAATCTTTCGTTCAGTTCAGCCACTACAATTGTGAACCGGTATAAAATTTCAGCGTTTCCTACTTACATTTTAATAGGGCCTGACAGAACCATTATTTCCCGTGATGTTGGAGAAAAAGGGCTACAAACTGTTCTTGATAAAATTCCGGGCAGGTGGCGGCAATGATATACCGGGGGATCTTTTATGCGGCGGCAACGGATTATTTTCGGCAGTTAAAAAACTGCAGTTGTGTAATTCATTTATAAGAAATAATCGAGCATTCCGGCACACCACATCCGTAATGTCAATTCTACAATGCTGTGAATGGATAATTTTTTTAAAAATTGCAGCCCTTGTATTCTCAATAGTATTTACTGAAAGATTGAGGATAGATGCAGTTTCCTTTTGCGACCTTCCTATAGCCAGATGTTTCCCGATATTTTTTTCCTGGTCACTTAATACCGCCAATGAATAACTGAAATCACGTTTGTCGAGGCTTCTCAG
>JABDAP010000023.1 GCA_013289065.1 Bacteroidota bacterium
ATTCGGATCGATAGCCAATGCTTTATCAGCAAACCGCAAACCTGCCGAAGCAATTGATGTATTAACAAAGCTGGTAAAATTGCCTACAAGAACAACAGATGATATTGCCTTAAAAGCAGAAGGCGCCAAACTACTTGAGTCGATGCAATAGATCAACATCAGTAATTATTAATTTCAATCGATGGAGCTAAAACAACAATTTGACCAGGCGGTAAACAATAGCAAATTACTCAGCGAAAAACCTGGTAATGATGTATTGCTTAAATTATATGCATTGTACAAACAGTCAACAGAAGGCGATGCAAGCGAAGCCCCGGCGAACACATTTGATTTTGTAGCTAAATTCAAATATGAAGCATGGGCGGGGATAAAAGGTACAACAAGAGAAGATGCGATGAAGCAGTATGTTGATTTAGTTGAGAAACTGAAAGGATAAATTTTAATCTATGACTGTTCATATGTAAATTTTTGCAGCATTCCCCCTGTTATCTGAAAAGCCCCCAGGTTTTAATTAAATAGAATAACTATTTATTTGGTAAGCTTATGAGAAGTTGTTTGTTACTGGTTTTATTATTCAGCGGTCTTGCAGGGATATCACAGCCGGTTATTACTTCCTTTACACCAACATCTGCAGGAACCGGTGCAACCATTACCGTAACAGGAACCGGTCTTTCCGGTGTTTTGTCTGTAACACTGGGCGGAACATCAGTTGCTTCTTTTACAGCAATTTCATCAACCACTTTGATAGCCGTTGTTGGAACGGGATCATCAGGTGACCTCAGTGTAACATCTGCCGGCGGAACCGGAGCATTGAGCGGGTTTACTTATATTCCGGCGCCGACCATTACATCATTTACGCCAACTTCAGCAGCAGCAGGTGCAACTATTACCATAACAGGAACCAATCTTTCCGGTGTTTTGACTGTAACATTAGGTGGTACATCGGTGGCTTCTTTTACAGCAATCTCATCAACTACTTTAACTGCTATTGTTGGAGCAGGTTCTTCAGGTGACTTAAGCATTACCTCTGCCGGAGGATCTGCGGCATTTAGTGGATTCAATTATATCCCGGTACCAACCATTACATCATTTACGCCAACGTCAGCAGGAGCGGGGACAACCATTACTATCACAGGAACAAATCTTTCTGGTGTTTTGTCTGTAACATTAGGCGGTACATCCGTTGCTTCTTTTACAGCTATATCTTCCACCACTTTGATAGCTGTGGTGGGAACCGGTTCGTCAGGAGTTGTGAGTGTTACCTCTGCATCAGGAACAGGAACGCTTAATGGCTTTACTTACGTTCCGGTACCGACCATTACATCATTTACGCCAACATCAGCAGCAGCAGGTGCAACGATTACCATAACAGGAACCAATCTTTCCGGTGTTTTGACTGTAACTCTGGGTGGAACAGCAGTGGCTTCTTTTAATGTGTTATCGTCAACTACTTTAACTGCTATTGTTGGAAACGGTTCTTCCGGAACATTAACTGTAACAACTGCAGGAGGAGCTTCAGCATTGAGTGGGTTTACTTATATTCCGGCACCAACTATCACATCATTTACCCCCACATCTGCAGCAGGAGGAGCAACCATTACGATAACCGGAACCAATCTTTCGGGTGTTTTATCTGTAACATTAGGTGGAACATCGGTGGCTTCTTTCGGGACACTATCATCAACTACTTTAACTGCTATTGTTGGAACAGGTTCTTCCGGAACCTTAGCTGTAACTACTGCCGGCGGAACCGCAGTATTGAGTGGTTTTAATTATACTCCGGTACCGACAATTACATCATTTACCCCAACTTCAGCTGCAACAGGCGGAGCTATTACCATAACAGGTACCGGTCTTTCCGGTGTTCTGTCGATAACACTGGGTGGCACAGCGGTGGCTTCTTTCAATGTGTTATCATCAACTACTTTGATAGCAGTGGTTGGGTCAGGGACAACAGGGAATTTAAGTATTACTACTTCGGGTGGCACAGTTGCATTAAGTGGGTTTGTATACATTCCACCATCACCGCCGGTCATCGTTTCGTTTAATCCGGCATCAGGTGCTATCAATTCAACTGTAACTATTAATGGAAGCAATTTCGATCCTAACCCTTCCAATAACATCGTTTATTTCGGCGCAACAAAGGCTAATGTTACCTCCGCAACAAACTCTGTTCTGCAGGTTAGCGTTCCTTCCGGTGCCACTTACCAGCCCTTCTCAGTCTTAAATAAAACAAGCGGGCTAACTGCGTATGCTGCAAAACCATTCCTCGTAACCTTTCCAGGAGCAACTCAAATTAACACATCTTCTCTTGGGATGTATAATCAATTCAATTTCGGACCCAGCGCGGGTTCAGCTATTGCTATAGGTGATGTTGACGGAGATGGTAAACCGGAAATGATCGTTTCGAATTATAAAGGAACAAGTAAGGTGACGATTTACCGGAATACAAATACAGGCACTGGCAACCTTCAAGTCACCAGTTTTACTACACCAGTAGGTTTCCTGGCCGATGGCTCATCAACTGTTGTGGCCATCGGCGATTTGGATGGAGACGGAAAACCAGAGATAGTAACGGCTAACCTGGAAGGGCGTATGTCTGTGTTCTGGAACACCAGTACAACCGGAACGATCAACAGTGCGACTTTCGCACAACGTTTTGATTATTCGACAGGGGGAACTGGTGGATGGGGAATTGCCATCAGTGACCTTGACGGAGATGGCAAACCCGAAATCGTAGTTACCAATCGCGGATCAGGCAATATCACCGTTTTTAAAAATAATACTACAAAAGGATTGATCAATGCTGCTTCATTTGCAACGAGTTTTTTACTGGCATCGAATACAACCCCGCAACCTATTTTTATAAGCGATATAGACCATGACGGGTTGCCTGATATTATAATTGGCAACCGGAATATCGATGGCATAAGTCCTGGCGGTATTTCTATTTTCAGGAATCATTATAGTGGTGGGATCCTCGGCAGTTCATCTTTTGATACAAGGACTGACCTTCTTGCCGGGAAAGATGTATGGGGAATTGCAGTTGGCGATATGGACGGTGATGGTAAGCCAGATTTATTGTCAGCCAATTTTAACAGCAACAGTATATCCATATTCCGTAACATTTCCAGTCCCGGAGCTATCAGTACTTCTTCCTTCGCAGCAAATGTTGATTTTGCAACCGAACGCCCGTGGACCGTGGTGTTGGGAGATATGAACGGTGATGGAAAACCGGATGTAATCGTTCCTGGTTCAACAACATTAGCGATATACCAGAATACTGCTTCGCCAGGTGCCATTACCCTTGCTTCCTTAGCCGCGGGTGTTCATTTTCCAACCATTGACGGTTTTATGGAATCTGTAGCCATTGCTGATCTGGATGAAGATGGCAAACCGGATATTGCAGGATTCAATACAACATTTACAGGTGTTGATTACCCGTTGTCTGTATACCAGAATAAAGTGGATCTGGTTATTGCGCCAACAATTACTTCTTTTACGCCAACATCAGCTGGTACCGGTTCTGCAATAACCTTGACAGGAACAAATTTTAACGGTACTAGTTCGGTGAGCCTTGGCGGAACATCTGTAGCGTCATTTAGAGTATTATCATCAACCACTTTAATTGCAGTTGTCGGTACCGGATCATCGGGAAGTATAAGCGTTACAACGGCAGGAGGTACAGCTGCACTTTCAGGGTTCGTTTTTATTCCACCTCTTTCCCCCACTGTCGCTTCTTTTACACCACTAAGTGCAGCAACCGGCGCAACCATTACCATTACAGGTACAAATCTTACAGGAATAACATCAGTAAGTCTAGGAGGTACGGCTGTTGCCTCTTTCCATGCATTGTCCTCAACTACTTTAACTGCAGTGGTTGGAAATGGTGCATCAGGCACTTTAAGCGTTACAACAGCAGGTGGAACCGCAGCACTTTTCGGCTTTGTTTTTATTCCTCCGCCGCCGCCAACAATCTCTTCTTTTACACCGTTGAGTGCAGCAAGCGGTACAGCCATAACCGTTACAGGTACGAATCTTACAACTGTTACTTCGGTAACATTAGCTGGAACTGCTGTGGCGTCTTTCAGGGTATTATCTTCAACTACCTTGATAGCTGTTGTTGGAACGGGGTCATCCGGAACAATAACTGTAACTACTGCCGGTGGAACGGCCTCACTCACTGGGTTTACTTATATCCCTTCGCTAACAATTACATCTTTTACACCTACGTCAGCTTATCCTGAGTCAGTGATCACCATTTTTGGTACCAACTTCAGCAATGTCACTGAAGTAACAATTAACGGTCTTAGAGCTGCCTATTCAATAGTGTCTCCAACACAAATGTGGGCAACGCCGGTTATAGGAACTCAATCAGGCCCGATAATCGTGACCACTGCCGGTGGTGGTTCAGCTTCCATAAATGGGTTAATCATTGATAATGGTTCTGCGCCAATCGGAGGTTATCCTGCTCCGTTAATAACCAGCGTTATTCCATCTTCTGCCTTAACTGCAGTTACGATAAACGGAAGTAATTTTTATGGCGTGATGCTTGTAAAAAAAGGGAATGACACTATTCCATATAATGTTATTTCTCCAACAAAAATTACCGCGTTTACAGGGTCAAATGAAATACCTGACAGTATTTTTCTCCAAACTTTTTGGGGTGTTTATGGATGGAAACATGTTACTAGCAAACCGCCGGTTATTTCATCCTTTATGATTTCAGCAGGCACAAATGAAATTGATCTTATCAAAGGAATACATTTTACCGGGGTTAGTTCGGTTAAATTCGGCAGAACACCTGCAGCAAGTTTTACAGTGCTCAATGATTCAACCATTTCGGCTATAGCAGGGCAGGGGTCTTCAGGTTTTATTTCTGTTACCAATCCTGACGGCACTGATTCACTGGCAGGGTTTACGTTTATTCCAATACCAAAAATCAATTCTCTTTCTACACTTGCGGCACCCATAGGAGCAAGCATTACTATCTCCGGTAAAAATTTCAGCAGTACAATCACCGGAAACCTGGTATATTTTGGCTCAGCAAAAGCTTTTATTAAAAAGGCCTACAGCGATTCATTGGTGGTGCTTGTGCCGATTGGTGCTTCTTACGACAGAATATCGGTAATAACGAATGGCAGAACTGCGTATTCTACAGATTATTTCAATGTACTCTTCAGAACAAAAAAAGCACTGGATCTAAATTCATTTATTAAACAGTCTGTTGATTCTTCACTGCTTTTCGGAGCTAAATATTTCTTCAGGTATGACCTTGACGGGGATGGTAAACCCGATCTGGTAACAATCAACAGTTATGATGCCGGATCTAAAACCATCAATGTATTCAGGAATACAGGATACCAGGGCAATATCAGTTTTGGCAATAAAACAGAATTAACAGCAGGTATAAATCCTACAAGCATTTCATTTGGCGATCTGGATGGCGATGGCAAGCCGGATATGGTAGCGGCCAACAAAGGAGAAAATACAATTTCCGTTTTCAGAAACATAAGTACGCCAGGCAACATTGCATTTGCAACCCGGAAGGATTATGCCATCGGTAGCGATAACCCTATTGATGGCACCACGTTTTACGATAATGTGGTAGCCATTACAGATCTTAATAATGATGGCAAACCCGACCTGGTTGCTGCAGCCGGTAATGCCGGAATATTCTGCGTTTTGAGAAATATTTCGTCAACAAATTCTATTGATTTTGCAGCCATGCAGAATTTCGGAACACCATCAACCACCGATCGCGTATATGGGCCAGTTTCATTATCGGTAGCAGACCTTGACAAATATGGAAATACCGATCTCATATTTGGAAATGCCGGCAATGGCTCTGTAACCGTATTTACAAACACATCGCAGAACGGCATCTTCTCTTTTGCAAGCGCCAGGCATTATCCGATAGGCCCGGGAACAGAATATGTGATCGGAAGAACATCCTTACGTGTTGCAATCGGCGACCTGGATGGAGATGGATTGCTGGATATCGTAGCGTCCAATGCCGATGACCAGTTACAGCAGGTATTTGCATTAAGAAATACAGGAGGGAACGGCATTAACCTTACTGCCAAACAACTTATCTTAGATAAGAAGGTTTATGCTATTGCTTTAGACAATTTTGATAGTGATGGTAAACCAGACCTTGTTGCTCCATCATTTGGTATCACAAATTTTAATACGCTGGCATTACATAATAATGGAACATCCGGAAACATTAATTTTGATGCCCCCATTTCCTACGAATCGCTTCAGGTACCCACTAATATTGTTACCGCTGATTTTGATGGAGATGGGAAACCCGACATACTCACTTTTACATCCGGCAAGCCAATCTCTGTATTGCGCAGTAATAGCTCTTTACTTATCAGGTCTTTTTCTCCGGATTCAGCAAGAGCCGGCCAGGCAATAACTATCAAAGGGTCGCATTTCACAGGTGTCACTGCGGTAAACATGGGTAATATATCCGCTGCTTCTTTTTCTATATTATCAGACTCAGTGATCACAGCAGTAACCGGATCTGGTGAAACTGGTTATCTTTCTCTGAATACAGTACAGGATACAGCGATGATTGGCCTGTTTACGTATATTTCATCAACACCCGCCATCACATCTTTTACACCCGCATCTGCCATTAGCGGAACAACTGTTACGATCAAAGGGACTAATTTCACTGATGCAACAAAAGTGAGATTCGGGGATGTAAATGCTAGATCATTCATCATTGATTCATCAACACAAATAAGAGCCGTAGTAGACACCGGCTCATCAGGCAGCATTTATGTAACCACTTTAGGGGGAACCGCTTCTCTTGCAGGATTTACCTATACCAACCCGCTCGGACCAACGATCACTTCATTTACACCTGCATCTGCCATTAGCGGAACAACTGTGACCATTAAAGGAACAAATTTTACAGGTGTTACTAAAGTCAGGTTTGGTAATGTAGATGCAAGATCATTCATCATCGACTCTGCTACCCAAATAAGGGCAGTAGTAGATACAGGGTCATCGGGGTCTTTAAGCATAACAACTTCTTTTGGAACTGCTGTAAAAGCAGGGTTCATTTATATTTCCGGTCTTAGCATAACTGCAGACAGCGATGCATTGTGCAAAAATGGAAGTGTAACATTGCGATCATCCATTACTTCTGCTTCTTCGAGTCAATGGTATAAGGATGGTGTACTGATTCCAGGCGCTATAGCCAATATATATGCTGCTACTGCAACAGGCAGTTATACACTTACAGCCATTATCAGCGGCAATACGTTTTCATCAACCAATCATATAGACCTTACAATAAGCCCGCAACCGGTAGCTGCATTTACAGTTAGTACAGATACAACGCAATGCTTATTCAACAATTCATTTAAGTTCACAAATACAAGCACCATCACCGGAATCAATGCCGGTATAGCTTCACGCGCATGGGTCTTTGGCGACAGCACCGGTTCTGATCTGTCTGCACCTTCGCACACTTATAAAAACCCGGGTACTTATCATGTAAAATTAATAGTGACCAGTAACCTGGGTTGTACGGATACATTAGATAGAATCATGAAAGTATTATCTGGCCCTTTATTATTGGTTACTACCCCGGCCGTTGTTTGCGGAGTAATATCTGCAACGGTAGATATTACGGCACCTGCTGTTATTGCAGGAAGTGATAAAGGCCTTTTATATAATTACTGGTACGACAGCTCGGCAATAACTTCGTTAGCCAATGCGGCAGTTGTAACAGCAAGCGGCATATATTATATAAAAGGAACCGATTCAGCAGGGTGCACAGATATTAAGCCCGTGACGGTGACGATAAATCCATTACCGGTTGTTGCACCGGTTACAGGTGATGCAACTGTTTGTATGGATGCATCAATACTTTTACAGGATGCAACAAAAGGCGGCATATGGACAAGCAGCAATAAAACAATTGCTGCCATTGATTCTGTTTCGGGGAAACTTACCGGATTATTAGCGGGTACTACCAGCATTGTGTATAATTATACAAACAGCATCACAGGTTGTACAAACACAGTAAGCAAAACCATAACCGTAAATCCATCACCGATAAGCGGTAAACCTTTATTGCTTGGATATAATTCCGACACAGTTACCTGTTTCTTTACTTCAGTTGCCATTAGCAGTAAAAATGTTTATGATAAATATTTGTGGAGTACGGGCGAAACAAGCTCTTCCATAACTGTGAGCAATAATGCCGCTGTTTCATTGAAAATAGGAAGTAATCAATCGGGCTGTTATTCTGATTCATCCGTGATCGTTACTGCACGAAAAAACCTCACAGTTCAACCCGTTATTACCCGAAGTGGCGATAACCTGGTAAGCAGCAGCGCTAACTTTTATCAATGGCTGTTCAATAATAAATTTACGGGCGACAGTACCAGGCAGGAACTGATCAATGGAAAAGGTATTTATAATGTGAGTACCAGCACAGATAATATCTGCTGGAACACTTCACCGGATTACATTGTTTTGCTGGATGTGGCTACGGTTAAAAAAGCGTTTGATCTTACTGCATATCCAAACCCATCCAATGGTATCTTCAGCCTGCAGGTCAAGTTTGACAAGAACACGAGTGCATTGGTTAAAGTAACCATTGTTGATGCGATAGGTGTTACCAAATACAATACAAAAAAATTACTGTTCAATGATAAGTCGATGAAAATTCCTGTTAACCTCAATCTCGTAAAAGGAACGTATACCATCAGTGTAGAAATAAACGGGGAAGTAGATACAATACAAATGATCATCCTGTAAAATGAAAGATATTGTACGATATAGAAACAGGATCCTTTACTATCTGCTGCTCGTGGCACTGGCAGCCGGTTGTACCAAATCACCGCCATATGTGATCACAGATCCTGCAACGGGGTTACCACCGGTTGCCCTGACAACAGCAAGCGGGGATTGTTTGATAACAAAGATCACGCAGAAAAACAAATCTGCTAACAGTGCCGATAATGCTTTTGAAATAAAACGTGATGCAGCATTAGTGGCAAGCAATATCAGTTTCTATGACAGTCTGGCAAATAAATCTGAATATAATATCCAACTGGTTACTGCAGGAGATACGATCAGATTATCAGCAGGCGGATATTTTATTTTGAATAGTACAACCAAACTGGTGAGTTATTTTTATACACTTGCCGATAATACAGACCCAACCTCCGACAAACAGGTGTACCAATATTTATATGATGCAAACGGCTACCTCGTAAAAAAATACCTGTTTGTGAACGGCGCTTCATCGCCTTATTATGAAACCAATTATACCTACAACAATAACCTTTTATCAGCCTGTGTTGTATATGCCGGTGCACAAAAGGTCAAATTACTGGAGTCCTCTATTGATTACGACATGACCGCTGCAAGAAAAGCGTGGATCTATCTTTTCCCCGACTTCTTTGAAGGATATCAATACCTGCAGGCACTTAATTTTGGCAAACGCGGTAATTATCCTGTAAAAAATATCGTTACCAAGATCTATGATGTGAGTGATGGATCGATACTTGATACATGGGCAACCACTTTCAACGGTTATGTATATAGCCAGGATAATTTTATTCTCCAGACCACAGCACAAGGTGATCTTCAGCAAGGGTTAGGCCTGCTGTTTGGAACCACGCGTTTTGATTACCAGTGTACGAAATGACCTACATTTTTTTGTTTTTCCACCTGCCGCTTTTGATATACCACAAAGAAGGGATCAAAATGGTTGACCAGTAAATAAATTCACTCGCCCAACCCCAGGTAATGGGCAGTTTCAGTTTTTCCAGTACGATAAAAACATAGATGCAATACAATGTGATCGCAGCTACTTCGGAGAAAAGATTCATGGCAGAATTGCCGGTTCCGGTTACTGCATTCATCCACACAACTGATATCGACATCAATACCAATGCCGATGAAACAACCCGCAAAACAGGTATGGCAGATTGAATAAAATCTTCGCCCTGGCCATAGATCGATAAAAATGCATGCGGGAATATATTCAGGAACAAACATACCAACGCAGCAAAACCAACACTCCATCCCATGATGCGGTAGATGAGTTTTTCTACATCGAAATGCCGGTTCTGGCCGATAACATTACTTACCATTGTATTGGTTGTTGCAGCAAAAGCCCAGGTGAAACAGCCGAAGAATCCAAAAATATTCCGCATCGTGTTCGACACAGCAAGATCTCGTTCTCCATGATGTTCGATCAGTATATAAAAAAATTCCCAGCTGATCACACTGATCATATGCTGCAGGATCAATGGATAAGACTGTTTCAGTATCAGTTTTGTATTGGCCAGGTCAAATGCCCAGTTCTTGAATAAATGCAGTTGCCTGGTAATACCATTCGCCCTGATCACAACAAATATTACCGCCAGCCCGGCAAACTCTGAAATGATAGAAGCATATGCAGCGCCATCAAACCCGAGATCGGGCATACCGAATTTTCCATAGATCAGTGAATAATCAAAGAACACATTGGTAACCGCTTCCGTTGCTGTTCCAATGATAAGATACTTGCTTTGATTGGTTCCAACCAGCAATGCATTACGCATCTGGTACACATATAAAAGCGGTAAACCAAGAATACGGATATTGAGAAAACGCACGCAGATGTGTACGCTCTCCGCATCATGCAGCGACCAGCGCAGAACCCATGGCGCAACAAACATGGTTAGTATTATGCCGATCGCCGCAAACACAAGCGCAATACGCACGCCCTGCGAAAAAAGATTACCGATCGCATCTATCCGGTTCTCGCCCGCGCGGCGCGATATCAGCGCCTGCAGCCCGTTATTCAGTCCGTGCCCCGCTACCGCAAAAATGAGGTAATACACACCCGTTATACCGGCAAGGGCCAGTGAACGTTGCCCGAGCCCGCCAAGAAAAATATTATTGGTAATAAAATTGATCTGCGGAACTATAATGGCGGCAGTTATGGGAAGCGCAATGCTTAATATTTGTTTGTTACTGATCGAGACCTGCAGGTTGATCTCCTTTGAAACATTTGCCATGATGTAAATTAATTAGTAATTAATAATTAATAGTTAGTAATTATTGATCGAAATGTGTGAAACAGATAGAACCAATTATTAATTACTAACTACTAACTACTAATTACTAATTATATTTATCATTGCATTGCAATTAAAACCTTATGGCCCGTAAGATCGCCGGTTATTATAATGAAGAATATGTTTCAGGTACAGAAGCAGGCCAGCTGTTTGTAGAGATCAGCAACAACGGCATTGCCTGTCTTGTAAAAGGTGAAACATCGCAACAGATAGAAGGGTTTGAATTATTTGAATTGAATAAAGGCAGCAACGACTGGAACGATGTTTTTTATGAAATACGTGCAACATCGCAGTTGTTGAGCAAGCAGTATACAAATACACATTGCTATTATAATTTTGAAGACGCCATTCTTATTCCGGCAAAATGTTTTACGGCGGCTTCTGCGGAAGATTATCTTTCATTGATGTATGGTGAAACCAGCCGCTATGAGATCAAATTCGATACCCTCTCAAACGGTGCAGGCATGGTGAATGCTTACCGCGTAAGAAGATCGATCAATGAATTAATGAGCAGGCATTTTGTTTTGTATAAACCGCATCATTCTTATTCATCTTTGCTGGAAGATATTTTTTCAAGAACAGAACTGGATGATCATTTTATGAAAGCGCAGTTTTACAGCAATCATATGATCGTGGCTGTTGTAAAAAACAAACAGTTGCAGCTGATCCAGTCTTTTCAGTTCACCGCAAAAGAAGATGTATTGTATCATTTGATCAATACAAGCCAGCAGTTTGTATTCAACAGTTTGCATTCTCATCTTGAGATCAGCGGTATGTTTGAAACGGGTTCTGCTTTACATATACAGTTACAGGCATTATTCGGATTGATCACTTTCGATGGAATGAAGCCCGATGGCGTATTCGCATTAAGCAACGAATTTCCTTCACATTATTTTACGCCTTTTTATAAACTGGTTGTATGAGGATCATTTCAGGCAAATGGGGCGGGAGAAGGATCAGCCCGCCGGTGAACATGCCGCATACCAGGCCTACTACCGATATAGCCAAAGAAGGATTATTCAACATCTTACAGAACAGGATGGACTTTGAAGGAATAAAAACGCTCGATCTTTTTGGCGGAACAGGCTGCATCAGTTACGAACTCGCTTCGCGCGGGGCTGCTGATCTCACGATTGTTGAGAAAGACAGCACGATGCATGCTTTCATCAAAAAAAATCTCGACATACTTGGCGCTGAAAATGCCAAAGTATTAAAGATGGATGTATTCTCATACCTCAATACCTGCACAGAAACATTCAATTTTATTTTTGCCGGCCCGCCTTATGCCCTGGGAAGCATTGATGAATTGCCAAAGATCATCGTTGCCAGAAAGTTAATTGCCAAAGGCGGATTTTTTGTTCTCGAACATACGCCGCGTAATCAATATGAAAAATTTGAGGAGTTTGGTTTTATGCGTAATTATGGCAGTACGTTGTTTTCGTTTTTTATAAATGTTTAGTGGTTTACTGGTATATTAGTTTATTTCCAACTGCACACACAAAACAAATAAACCAGTAAACCAATCAACTAATAAACCAATTAACTATCAAAAGGTCCATCTTTATAACAGGTATCGGAACCGGTGTTGGAAAAACACTGGTTGCTGCGATTGTAACAGAAGCGCTGGGCGCTGATTACTGGAAACCAATACAGGCAGGGCTTGATGGCATGGATTCTGTTACAGTAAAAAATCTGCTCAGCAACGAAAGGTCTGTTGTTCATCCCGAATTATATCGTTTACAAACACCCGCCTCGCCGCATATTGCTGCACGGAAAGATGGTGTGTCGATCGACGGGCATACAATACAACAAGCCGCTGATGCCATTATGCATTCGGCCGCATCTAAACAACTGATCATTGAAGGTGCGGGCGGCCTGCTGGTTCCGCTTACGGATAATTTGATGGTGGCCGGCCTCATTACATTATTGAATGCACGGGTGATACTGGTGAGCAGGAATTATCTGGGCAGCATCAATCATTCCTTATTAACAGCCGCTTATTGCCGCGCAAATAATATGGATGTTGCCGGCTGGATATTTACAGATGATTACCTTAGTTATGAAAATGAAATTGTGAATTGGTCCGGTTATCCATCATTGGGCTCCGTTCCTAAACTTACAGGCATTGATGCAACAACAGTTCATGAACAGGCCATCCGCTTTCAGCCATCACTTGCACAAAAATTCAACACATGAATAAAGCAGCGCTGCGAAAGGAATACAAGGCAAAGAGGGCCGCGCTGTATCAAAAAGAATGCGAGCTGATGGATGATCTGATGCTCCTCAAATTTCAACAGTTCAATTATTCACAGGCGCAAACTGTTTTATCGTACTGGCCCATCACTTCACACGCTGAACCCAATACATTCCTGTACACCGGATATTTAAAACACATGGTTCCGGATATCCTGCTTGCACATCCTTTAACCGATCCCGCAACCTGCGGGATGGCCGCAGTAGCAGTTACCGAAGACACTGTTTATCATACAAGCCCGATGGGTTTAACCGAACCGAAAGAAGGCGCAATCATTGATCCGCTTGCTATCGACATCGTTTTTGTTCCCCTGTTGATCTGCGACATGCAGGGTTTCCGCGTAGGTTTTGGAAAAGGTTTTTACGATCGTTATTTAGCCAATTGCAGGGAAGATGTGGTTAAGATCGGGTTCTCGTATTTTGAACCGGTTGATCAAATCGCTGACACCACTCAATTTGACGTACCTTTGACCTATTGTATCACCCCCGAGCAGATTTATGAATTTTAACACGATATTTCTTAAATCATTCCGTGTTTTATTACTGCCCTTAGCTATTATTTACGGATTGGTTATCGCCATACGCAATTGGTTGTTTGATAAAAATTATCTCAAATCTGCCGAATTTAATTTTCCGCTGATCTGTATCGGTAATCTTTCTGTTGGCGGCACAGGTAAATCGCCCATGGTGGAATACCTGATCGAACTATTAAAACCAACTTACCGTATCGGAACATTAAGCCGCGGTTACAAACGCAAAACAAAAGGGTATGCATTGGCAAATCAATATACAACCGCCCTGGAAATAGGCGATGAGCCCATGCAGTTCCATGTTAAGTTTCCTGATATTGCTGTTGCCTCATGTGAAGAAAGGATTGTCGGCATCCCGCATTTATTACAGGATGTGCCGAACCTGCAGGCAATTATTTTAGACGATGCATTTCAACACCGTTCTGTAAAAGCAGGGCTGAATATTTTGCTGACCGATTACAGCAACCTGTATTCGCACGACTTTTTTTTACCAACCGGCGACCTGCGTGATGGATGGGCATCTGCAAAAAGGGCGCAGATAATTATTGTAACAAAATGTCCGTACGATCTTTCAGCGGAGCTGAAACAAAAAGCCATCCGCAGCTTAAAACCGGAAGCATCGCAAAAAATATTTTTTACCACCATCGAATACGGAATGCCTTATCACATTTTCAATCATGGCGATGAATGGATGCTTACGCCAAGGGATGAAGTGTTACTCGTTTGCGGTATTGCCAATCCAAAACCATTAAAAGAATTTTTGCACGAAAAAACGCATACCTATTATCAGCAGGATTATTCGGATCATCATATTTTTTCAATTGATGACCTGAACGAGATCAGAGAAAAGTTCGACCATATCGATGCAAAAGATAAAATGATCCTTACTACAGAAAAAGATGCGGTGAGGCTTATCAAATTCACGGAACAATTGGCATCACTGCCGATGTATGTATTACCCATACGGCATTATTTTTTATTTGAGGAAGGCCGGCAGTTTAATGAGCTGGTAACTGATTTTATCACGAACTTCCGTTTCAACCCAGCAACATGAACAAAAAGAAATCAAAACAAAAATCAAAATCAAAGATAACCGCACAGCTTACCTTAAAAGGAAAACTGGAAGTAACCCGTTCCGGTATGGGTTATGTGATCATTGAAAATGTAGAAGGCGATGTACTCGTTCGCCCCGGCGATTTTACCACCGCGCTCAACGGCGATACGGTTCGCGTAAAAGTGATCAAAGAAAATATGCGCACCGGCAAAAAAGAAGGCAAGATCACGGAAGTCGTTACACGGAAACAAACCGAATTCATCGGCCATGTACAGCTCAGCACCAATTATGCATTCTTTATTCCCGATACGGATAAACCTATGCCCGACCTGTTTATTCCGCTGACTGAACTGAATGGTGCAAAAAATAAAGACAGGGTAGTAGCCAGATTATTGAAATGGGATAAGGATGATAAAAAACCTGTTGGCACCATCGTCAGCATCATGCAGCCCGAAGATGAGAATGATGCAGCGATGAAAGAATTACTGGCACAGGCGGGGTTTCCTTTATCGTTCCCCGAAGATGTGATGGAAGAAGCGGAACGTTTGCCGGAAGTATTGGATGCAACCGAAATAAAAAACCGGAAAGACTGCCGTGATATTCTCACATTCACTATCGATCCGGCCGATGCAAAAGATTTTGATGATGCCATCTCGATCCGGAAATTAAGCAGCGGCATGTATGAAATAGGTGTTCATATTGCAGATGTGAGTTACTATGTACATCCCGGAACAGAACTGGATGAAGAAGCTTATAAACGCGCCACATCAGTGTATCTGCCTGATCGTGTAAACCCGATGTTGCCCGAAAAAATATCGAATGAGCTTTGTTCGTTGCGCCCGCATGAAGATAAATTTACATTCTCCGCTATTTTTCAAATGAGTAATAAAGGAGAAGTAAAACAATACTGGCTCGGCAAAACAGTGATCCACTCTGATCATCGTTATGCATATGAAGATGTGCAACAGATCATCGAAACAAAAAAAGGCGTTAACCAGGATGAGATTTTATTGCTGCATGATATTGCCCAACGTTTACGCAAAATACGTTTTAGCAAAGGCGCCATCAATTTCTCTTCACAGGAAGTGCGGTTTAAATTAGATGAGAAAGGGAAACCCATTGGCGTAATGGTAAAAGAAAGCAAAGAATCGCACCAGCTCATCGAGGAGTTTATGTTACTCGCTAACAAAACTGTTGCAGAAAATGTTTCTAAACTAAAGATCAACAAGAAACCCATACCATTTCCATACCGCGTGCACGACAGGCCCGATGCGGAAAAACTTGCGCCGTTCATTGCATTTGCAAAAAAACACGGGCATAATTTCGACATCTCCACACCGGAAACCATTGCATTCAGTTTCAACAAAATGTTAGCAGATGCAAAAGGCAAACCCGAACAGCACGTACTCGAACAGTTAGGCATCCGTACAATGGCCAAAGCAATTTATACAACGGAAAACATCGGCCACTATGGTTTGGCATTTGAACAATATTGCCATTTTACTTCACCCATCCGAAGATATCCCGATGTATTGGTGCACCGTGTATTGCAGTCCATCATTGAGAACAAACCGATGGTTGATAAAAAAATGGAAGAGAAATGCAAACACAGCAGCGAACGCGAACGCGCGGCAATGGAATGTGAGCGTGCAGGAAATAAATACAAACAGGTAGAATTTTTAAAAGGGCATATCGGTGAAGTATTTGAAGGAGTGATCAGTGGTGTGGCCAGTTTTGGTTTCTGGGTAGAAACAGTTGAACACAAATGCGAAGGGCTCGTAAGCATTATCGGCTTATCCGATTACGATGATTTCCGCCAGGTAGAAGGCGACTATAGCCTGGTTGGCCGCAGAAGCGGCCGCACTTTCCGCATGGGAGACAAAGTGTGGATCCGCGTTGTATCAGCCAATCTTGAAAAACGACAACTGGATTATGAATGGGTGATGAATGCGGAAGGGGGAGAAGTGAAAGGAGTTAAAAGTGAAAAGTCAAAAGTGAAAAGTGACAAGAAGAAGAATAAGTAAATAATGAAAGTATCTTTTTTGCTCCAACCCTAAAGGGGCTCTGACTCCCCTTCAGGGGCGGGGGTAGAAAAAAACATACTCTTTTTGCCGGACTTTGTATACTTACCCCACTCTTTAGAGTGTGGAGAAAGAAAAAATCATTGATTAAGATTCCGGGACTTTAGTCCTCAAATGCAATCACTCAGAAATTGTTTCAAATAGCCGCGCTCTTTAGAGCGTGGACTAAAGAAAAGATTATTGATCAGGCTCCGGGACTTTAGTCCCCCGTGTTCTCGTGAAAAACAATTCCATGTACTTTCAGCTCTTTCAACACCGGTTCATATATCCCTGCAACAATCGGAATATGTAATCCTCTCTCAGAAATCTTTCCATCCAGCAATAAAGTCGCCGCAATACCCAACGGCAACCCAACAGTCTTCGCCATCGCAGTATGCAAATTATCTTCCCCCTTAACCACCAATTCACTTTTAACTTTTAACTTTTCACTCTTAACTACATATTCAATCTCATGCAACATCACGATCATATCCTTATCGCCCGGCTGCAAGGCCCATTTCTTTTCTAAAATAAATTGTAACGCATCTGCTGAACTGCAACGGCCCTTGTTGATCAGTGTATCATCATTCCATCCTAAAAAAATAAATTGATCTTTCAATAGTTGATCATCCAACGGTTTATTTTTTGCAGCAAACGCATTTTGTAAAAACGCAGCCACTGTCAATCCATCTGTGTCGATCATATTTCCTTCATCCGTTAATCCGAGATCAATCATCACCTGCCAGCCCTTACAAAAATCCGCGTAACGCAAAGTAGTGCGGATAAATGTTTCCGTTTCTTCCAGGCCATATGTTGAAATATAACTCAACGAATCACGGTTCGGATAATAAGCCAGTTGCCCGATACCTTTTACATTTACTTCGGCACAATCCGCAAACAACCGCTCGTACTTCGTACTTCTCACTTCGTATTTTTCTTTATACACAGCTCCCGTTTTCCCTGCAACCACCACGCTTCTTGGGTTCCAGCTGAATTTATAATGCCAGGGATTATCATCGCTTTCGGGCGCCACCAATCCGCCGCAATGTGATATAAAAGAAGTAACACGGCCACCATTATTTTTTATCTGATTGATCATCTGCATCGCACTCATGTGATCGATGCCGGGATCCAGGCCCATTTCGCAGAGAAACAAAATATTTTTTTCTTTGATCTTATGTTCAAGTTGCCTGATCTTATCATCTACATAGGAAGCCGTTAATAAATGCTTTCCAAAAGCAACGCAATCGAGCGCAACAATATAATGCAGGGCAGGAGGAAGCATGGAGATCACCACATCCGCTTCTTTGATCAATACATTTCTCTCCGTTTCGTTTTCAATCGATACACCCACTGCTTTTACCAATGGGTGGCCGCCCACTTTCGATTGAACTGCCGCAAGGTTTACATCAGCGATCGTTACCCGCCATTGTTTGCGCGTTGCCGTTTCTTTTAGATAATCAATTAAAACCGTGGCCGATTTACCTGCGCCGAAGAGAAGAATATGTTTCATCAGTGTTGCGAATTGTTTTATGTGTCGATTTTTTTACCGCAGAGGCGGGCAGAAGGTTCCTCAGCACAAACTCCCCCTTCGCATCTCTGCGGCGAAAAAACCGAACAACGCCAAAGATAATCATCACCATTCTATCTTATTTGTAACTTTATTTTTATAAATACGTTTTATTAAAAACCTCCGCATATGAAAAAGATATTTCTCACTCTTTCCTTATTCACCGCATTATTTGTATCGGCACAAAAAACTATTCATGATGCCAATGCAGTTACCCGCAATGCAAAAGGCTACCACGCTATTGACATACAGGATGGCATCGACCTGTATTTAACGCAGGGCGATGAGGCCGTTGCAGTAAGCGCATCAAGCAGTGAGTACCGCGACAGGATCCATGTTGAAGTAATTGCCGGCACGCTCAAGATCACTTATGGCAATGAGAAAAACTGGGGCATTAACCTCGGCAACCGAAAACTAAAAGCATACGTGTCTGTAAAAAATCTCGATAAACTAAATGCATCCGGCGGATCGGATGTATACATCGAAAGTGAACTGAATCTTCAGCAACTGTCAATGCATTTATCCGGCGGCTCCGATTTTAAAGGCAAAATAAATGCAGGTGAACTGGGTATGCATGCAAGCGGTGGTTCAGATGTATATATTTCAGGTAAAGCCGACCGTGTGAAAATAGATGCAACGGGTGGCAGCGATGTACATGCGTATGACCTTAT
Organism: Bacteroidota bacterium; assembly: GCA_013289065.1. Taxonomy (GTDB): domain Bacteria; phylum Bacteroidota; class Bacteroidia; order Chitinophagales; family Chitinophagaceae; genus Sediminibacterium. The sequence goes on from JABDAP010000023.1 coordinate 19,241, forward strand.
TACCAATACCTGCGACATCGAATCCAGCGGCGGAAGTGATATAAAGATCACCGTAAATAAAACGATCAATGCCCATGCAAGCGGCGGCAGCGATATTTACTACAAAGGAAACGCTTCCGCCAACTCCGTAAAAAGTGGCGGCGGCAGTGTAAAGAAAGTTGGCTGATCTTATTAAAACGCAATACAGCAAAAGGTTTCTGGCAATCCGGGAACCTTTTGTTTTTCTGTACCTGCAACACTTGTTAATGATTCCACAACTGTGGATAAAAGCCCTTAAAAAACACCTCTTTCCGGTTCGTTTTACACCTCAAAAAAGCTATCTTCGCCTGCCTTGAAAACAGGGGTGTTTTGCACCCTTCAATTGAACCTAAATTAACTACGGAAATACACACATGGAAGACAACCAGCTGCCTGAAAAAACAAACGATAACGATCGGATCATACAGGTAAATATTGAAGAACAAATGAAGACCGCTTACATCGATTATTCGATGTCGGTGATCGTTGGCCGCGCATTGCCCGATGTAAGGGACGGCTTTAAACCCGTTCACCGCCGCGTATTGTATGCGATGAATGAACTCGGCAACAACAGCAACAAACCCTATAAAAAATCGGCCCGTATCGTTGGTGAAGTAATGGGTAAATACCATCCCCACGGCGATGCATCCATTTATGATACTTTGGTAAGGATGGCGCAGGACTGGACCATGCGTTATACGCTGGTTGACGGCCAGGGAAACTTTGGTAACCAGGATGGCGACCCGCCTGCTGCCATGCGTTATACAGAGGCGCGCCTGCAACGTTTGGCAGAAGCGATGCTGGATGATATCGATAAGGATACGGTAGATTTTCAATTGAATTTTGATGACTCATTAAAAGAGCCGTCCGTTCTGCCCACACGCATTCCCCAGCTATTGGTTAACGGTTCATCGGGTATTGCCGTTGGTATGGCCACCAATATGCTGCCGCATAATCTTAGTGAAGCAATCGATGGTTGTATCGCTTATATAGATAACCGTGATATTACTGTTGAAGAGCTGATCAATTACGTTAAAGCGCCCGATTTCCCAACCGGCGGGATCATCTATGGAATGGAAGGCGTTCGCCAGGGTTTGCTCACAGGCCGTGGAAGGGTTGTGCTGCGTGGAAAATGTCATGTAGATACCAAAGCCAGTGGCCGCGAACAGATCGTGATCACCGAAACGCCATATCAGGTAAACAGGGATCAGTTAACAGACCGCATCGGCCAGTTGGTAAACGATAAAACCATCGAAGGCATCGCCCATGTGAACAATGAAAGTAATATGCGCGAAGGAACGCGTATCGTACTCGACCTGAAAAGAGATGTGGTGGCGCAGGTGATCATTAACCAGCTATATAAGTTCACAGAATTACAAACCAGTTACGGTATCAATAATGTGGCCATCAGCAAAGGCAGGCCGCGCGTAATGAACCTGAAAGACCTCATCGTTGAGTTTATCGAATTCAGGATGGAAGTAGTGATCAGGCGCGCCAGATTCGAACTCCGCAAAGCAGAAGACCGCGCACATATTTTAGAAGGGTATCTTAAAGCGCTTGACCATCTGGATGAAGTGATCGCACTGATCCGCGCCAGCAGAACACCGGATGAAGCTAAAGAAACCCTGATCGCAACAAGCAAAGAACAAAGCTGGTACCTGAATAAAGAAATGTTTAATGACATCACCGATGATCTTTACCAACAGGAGAACGGCTTATCCGAAGCGCAGGCAAAAGCCATACTGGAACTGCGTTTACAGCGGTTAACAGGAATGGAAAGAGACAAGATCGTTGATGAATTCAATGGATTGATCGCTACCATTAAACACCTGAAAGAATTATTGAACAGTGAACCGCTGCGTTATGAGCTGATCAAAAAAGAATTAACGGAAGTAAAAGAAAAATTCGGCGATGTACGCAAAACAGAGATCCAGTATCTCGCAGATGAAATGCGCATCGAAGACCTGATCGAAGATGAGGATGTGGTGATCACCATATCGCATCTCGGTTATATCAAAAGAACTTCGGCAACAGAATACCGGCAGCAACGCAGGGGCGGCAGGGGAGCAGTGGGCACCAAAACAAGAGAAGAAGATTTTGTGGAGCATCTTTTTGTTGCATCAACACATGGAACGATGATGTTCTTTACAGAAAAAGGCCGTTGCTTCTGGCTGCGCGTTTACGAAATACCCGAAGGCGAAAAACAAAGCAAAGGCAGGGCCATACAGAACCTGATACAGTTACCCGGAGATGATAAAGTAAAAGCCATTATCGACATTAAGAAACTGGATGATAAAGAATACGTGCAAGAACATTTTATTGTACTTTGTACCAAGCAGGGCATCATCAAAAAAACATCGCTTGAAGATTTCAGCAGGCCAAGGGCCAATGGAATTATCGCTATTACCATTAACGAAGGCGACGAACTGTTGTCGGCACGTTTAACCGATGGCAAACAGGAGATCATGATGGCAGTAAAAAGCGGCCGCGCCATCCGTTTCCCTGAAAGCAAAGTAAGGGCCACCGGCAGAGGAGCGATCGGTGTGGCAGGTATTGAAGTGGACGATACCAAAGACGAAGTGGTAGGTATGATCTGCATCAATAAAGAAGATGCCACACGAACCATTCTCGTGGTAAGCGAAAAAGGATTTGGCAAACGTACCGTGGTAGATGAATACCGCATCACCAATCGCGGTGGTAAAGGTGTTAAAACCATTAACGTAACAGAAAAAACCGGAAGTTTGGTAGACATTTTGTACGTAACGGAAAAAGAGGATCTGATCATCACCTGCAGATCGGGTATCACCATCCGTACAGGTATCCGCGATATACGCGAAGCGGGCAGGGCAACACAAGGTGTTACGCTGATAAAACTGGATGAAGGGGATGAGATAGCAGCCATCTCGCAGATAGAAGACCAGGTAGAAGTAGTAGCCGAGATCAATACCGGGGAAATGACAGAAGAAGAAAATAAAAATGAAGACTCTAATAACACATCAACTGAAAATCAATAACAAACCCCTCTTTTTATGAAGAAATTTTTATTGCTTGCCATGTTTGCCATTACCATGCAACTGGCGAATGCACAGGATCTGAAAAAAGTAGAAATAGCCTACAAGATCAATAAAATGGAAGACGCGAAAACAGAAGTAGATAAAGCGATCGCCGATCCGAAACAACAGGGTAAACCCGATGCCATGTACTGGAAAGCAAAAGTTTACGCGGCTATTTACAAGGATCCTAAGTTGCGCGATAAATACCCAACCGCCATGAAAGATGCAGATGATGCATCCAGAAAATACCTGGAGATGGATCCGTCCCTGGCCGTATTAAAAGCCAATGGCGCTGAAGGTTTTTTTGATATGTATGCAACAGCTTATGCATCGGGCGTGAAATTTTTTAACGACAAGAAATGGGATGATGCGGCAAGTAATTTTAAAGTAGCCGTAGATTACAGCGACCTTATCTTCAAAAACAAATGGACAAAAACAGATATCCCGTTTGATACCACATCCATCCTGTATCTCGGCTATTCATACCAGAACGCATCCAAACACGATGAAGCCGCTAAATATTACGGAAGGCTGGCCGATGCCAAAGTTGCCGGCGACAATTTTATCGACCTCTACAAATACCTTGTTAACCATTATATGCTTGCCAAGAACGAAGCGCAGTTTAAAAAATATATTGCGCTGGGTAAAGAACTCTATCCAAAAAATGCATGGGATGAATTTGAGATCGAATATATGGATCAGAACCTCTCACTTACACAAAAGGCCGAACTGTATGATAAAGACGACGCAGCCGGCACTATGAGCGAATTACAATACCTGCAGTTCGGCGACATTTTCGTAGGAGCCAAGAGCAAAGAAAAAAACCCTGGGCTCGACAGCGCTAAAATAGCCATGTATACAATGAAAGCCGCTGATGCATTTAAAAAAGCCTATGCAAAAAATCCAAAGAATGGAGTGGCCGCTTATAACGTAGGCGTTATCTATTATAATATTTACCTGGAGCATGATGATACGTATGCAGCCAATATCCGCGCAATGCAGGCATTGAATGCAGACAGGCCCGTAGAAAAAGACCCAAAGAAAAAAGCAGCAGCAGATGCAAAACTGAAAGAACAGCTGGACCCGATCAAAAAAGCAAATGCCGACCTGGAAAAACCTTTGATGGATAACCTGGATATGTCACTCGACTGGCTGGAAAAAGCATACAATGCTTTAAAAGACAAAACACCAAAGATCGCAGTTGAAAAAAATGTGATCAATAAATCAGTAGACTTCCTCGCTAATTTATATGCATACAAGCGCGACAGGTTAAGAGGCAAAGATGCAAAAGCCTATGATGCCTACGATGCAAAATATAAAGAGTATGATGGTTTGCATGGTAAGTTCTAAATGTTAAAAACAAATTAATTTATAAAAAAGCGTTGGCGCCAGCCAACGCTTTTTTATTTGTACGTGTCTGAGAGTAGAAATAAACGGGATTTTCCCCGTTGCAGAAATGTGCGAAAGGGAATACTATTGATTTTGTAAAAGAGTTGCAATTACAATAATTTAAATCCCGTTCCATGAAAAAAGTTTTACTTTATTCATCTTGCTTTCTATTGCTTTTATCCTCCTGCAGGAAACTAGATAACCCCAACCCGATATCCTCCAATCAATCGGCCTTACTCGATTCAGCTGTTTTAGTGGATCACCCGGCCATACCGCTCAAAATAAAAACGGATACTGCTTCGTATATAATTACGAACACAGTGAATCTGCCATTTCAAACATCACTGCTGCAAACCAGGGTCAGGTTATATACCACCAATACTTCCAACGTAGAAGTAGTACAGGTAAACAGCAATGGCACACTCAACCTTTCCAGTTATCAACCTGATGCCGTAACACATACCGTGAACTTTGTGGTTGATTACTACCAGCCCGTAGCTATCAAATTATATAGCGGTGGCCTTGTATCAATTTATGCCTTGAAACTATCCGAAAACCAATTGGCCGATCCTGTTTTTACCAACCTGTCTGTTGAGCTGAACCCCAATAATAACACGCCTTTGGCAGGAATACTGCATGTATCGTCTACTGAGCCCGTTTCAATAATGTATACCGTAAAAGGGCAGGATGGGGATGACTTCAGTAACCAGGTTCTTCTGAATGAAAAAAGCAACAATGACACAAAAATGAACCTGTTTGGTTTGTATCCGGATATGGCCAACCTGGTAAAAGTGGTGATCACCAATAAAGAGGGGAGTATGGCCACTAAGGATCTTTACATAACAACCGGCTCATTGCCTGCAGAATTTCCGGATAGTTCTGATATCGTGATCAACAAACTGGATGCAAATGCAAAAACAAATTTCATCATCTACTATCCATACAAAACAGTAGGCGCACCTTTTAACAGCCCGGGAAATATGGCATACCCGATCGTATTGGATAAACATGGCAAAGTGCGCTGGTATATGAACGTTCCGTTTGTGCTTGACATGAAACCCATGCCCAACGGGCATTTCCTGCAATGTTTTTATGGCTCGCTGTTCAGGGAGGTTGACCTGATGGGAAATGTGTACAAAGAAATTAATGCGCCAACTATCTGCCACCACGATTTTCAGTTACTGCCCAATGGAAATATTTTATACACCGGTGAAGATGCTTCCATCAACAATACATTGGAAGATAAAATTTATGAAATAGATTACCAGACAGGCGCAATGGTAAAGATGATCAACCTCTATGAGATACTCGATCCAACAAGGCCGCAGCAACCATTTATCGCAACATCGCCAAACGACTGGATACATAACAACAGCCTGGCCTATGATTCAACCGATAATTCCATTATCATCACCGGCAGGCACCAGAGTACGATCTGTAAAATCGATTATGCAACCAACAAATTGAAATGGATCATTTCAGATCCGACTTACTGGAAACAGCCGTGGAGTGATTACCGGTTACAGCCAACAGGTACCGACTTTGAATATACCTGGGGACAGCATTGCGTGGTACTCAATCCGGCTGATCATAATAAACTGATCGTGTTCGATAACGGCAATGGAAGAAGTTATACGCCGTTGGCGCCGCAGGATTCTTATTCAAGATTGGTGGAGTTTTCTGTAGACCAGAATGCAAAAGCCGTAACGCAGACATTTGATTTTGGCAAAACATACGGATCAGAAAATTATTCGCCGGCGTTGGGAAGTGTGGATTATATCAATCAAGACCTGTTCATTTGTTTCCCGTTAATTATCAAAGATGCCAATGGGGTAGCGAATGATTTTACCGGAACACCCAGCATCCGGTTTATGGAAGTAGACAGGAACAGGAATGTACTGCTTGATATGAGTATCAAAAACAAAACCAATCCCGCGAATGGGTATCGGACTTATAGGGGGCATCCGTTTAGTTTTGTGTTGTAGAATATTATATTATTTGGTTAGTCTCTTTGGGCAAATCGTAAGTTTTAGCGGAGTGGTTTACGATACCAATTATACACCGTTAAAAATGTGTATTTTGTTGTAAACACGTTTTATGACCTCTATCGAAAAATTGGACTTGGTTCTAAACATTATCGCAAGGAAGGTTCCGCGATATATGAATATAGATGAAATAATAGTCGAAATACATAAATCGATTGACACCGAAGAATATTTCAAATTCGTTCTTTTTGATTTACAAATGATGATTGAAAAGTTAATTGAAGATGGCTATGTAAAAACCATTGAACTTAAACCTACAAATTTAAACACAGGAAAATCTGATGGCTTAGTTATTCATTACAAACCAACCTTCAAAGGCAAGTTCCTTTCGGAGACTGGTGGTTATGCGGGATTGGATGAACAACGCCTTGCCGAAAATATCCGGGTTGAAAAGATAGAGACTTACCAACTCGAACAAGCGGCGACTTTGAATAAGTTGACTGGTGGGATTTTAATAGTAACTGCGATTGCGGCAGTGTATTATCTGATTGAAGTATCGAAGTGGATTTACAGTGCCTTACATTCTCATTAACTCGCTTAGATAAAAAATAGAAGCGTAGGTCTTTTTTAAAAAACAAAGCACACTGCTGTGCGCCATTTAACATAAAAGTAAGTTATCAGCCGGAGCCATTTCCCTCTCAGTCTATTGCGATTTTTAAACACCCCTGACAACAAAAGAGGTTTAAAAATCGCAATAGACTGAGCCTTTTTTACTAAAGAGACTATGGTGGAGGATGATAACTGTATATTATGTCTCAATGGTTAGCCTCTGTGTAGTGACTTTTGTAAGTTTTTAGCGACAGCGTTTTACAAAAGCCACGTTGCGGGAGAAAGGTTTTAAGAAAAAAGAAGGGCGGAGCAGCGAGTTGAAAACGAGCCAACATTCGAACCGTTACTGAATAAAAAAGCCCCGTACAAGACGAGGCTTAAATTTTAGAAAAATATTTCCTTAACAAGCTGTACTAGTAATACAGTTGCCTTCAAGATTCTTTCCAGAATCCTGAACATGGGTTCTTTGCTCATAAATTGTGTTTTATGCAGTTTATGTAACCAATGTGTGCGGCACTTGAAACGACCAAGGGCTGTTGTTAAGGCTATAAACGAGGGGAGCCTGACCTCTGCTCGTATTTTATAGAAGCCGCCTGTCCAAGGGCGGCTTTCTTGTTAAAGATACTTTCTCTATTTTTACTCTGAAAATATTATAAGCGGTTAGCTTATTCTGGCGAAGGAAAACTGGCGTTTTAAAAATGAACCCACGAATAAGACTGATGATCTGCGCTGTTAATGGCGTGGGCTTTAGTCATTTGGGTTCAACGACACGCCAGTCGTTCCTTTCCTGTGGCTAAATGTCCCACGCTTATTTTTTGATGATAGCCGAGAATCGGGGCTACCGGCGCCAAACCAACCCAAATTTTATGAATCGTATCGCGAAGCGATTGGCTATTGCCCTGGCAATAGTAATCTCACTGCAAGGCCATGCCCAGATATTAAAATATAGAAGTGCAGAAACAAAACTGGTAATGAAAGACAGCACAGGAGAGTTTGTCTATAGTACCGAATGGAAAGCGGTTAGTTCGTTAATAACCATGGATCCAGATAAGAAAATGGTGAAAGTTTATTCTCTTACAGATGAAGAGTTGGATATAATAAGCGTCATAGACGCGCCACACATAGATGAAAAGGGGAGTACATGGTACAGAATGTCTTGTGTAGACAAGAAAGGTATTCGATGTGCGACTCGATTTATGATCCCTAAGGGAGCAGATAATAGCTATTTCTATATTGACTATATAAACATGACTATTGTTTATAAGATAGATCGAGAAAACAATCAATAATGAGCAGAAAAGATAAAATCATAGCCGTACTGATAGTTATAGCACTGTATGCGTTAATCTATTTCGTAGGTGCTCCGAAGGAGCAGGAAAATATACCTCCAAGCATTGAAAAAGACAGTTTGCTGAGTAAGTAATAGTTTATAGCTTTACTATATGCAGGCGCAAATAGATAAGATAGACTGGGATATTGTGAAAAAAATTCCTAAAATTCTTCAACCATTTATCAATGGTCTTCTTCATCCGTCTCCGAAGCCATCTGTACCACCAGAAGATAAAAATCCTGTTCGTTAAAAGACTGAATTAATTTTTCTTTCAATTCTTTTGAATACCCAATATGGGCTATTTTAATTATCGTAAAGTCATCATTAAACCCAATGATTGTATAGCATTCAGTTTTTATATATAATTCAGAATCTATTTCTTGCTTAATTATCTTAAATCTATCCTGTGCAATCTCTCTTAATCTTTCCAGCATCAGTATCATTTTATTTGGGTATTCGGGTGGTATATGATACTGTACAGGATGATTACCAAATTGAAAGAAAATATTCATCCACCAATATACTACGCTTAGATAAAAAGAAGAAGCGTTGGCTTTTTTCTTAAAACCTTTCGCTGTGCGCCATTTAACATAATGTTAATTATAGGATAACCTGAATAAACACTAAACCATCTGAAACACTTACCTGCATTGGCTTTTAAGCCATTCATATAATCAGTCATCTTACTGCCGGCTTGTTATTTTCAAAATCAAAAACCAACAGGATCATTTGCCTAACTTTACAAAAAGAATAATCCATGCACGTTTACGAGAATTTAGTTGATGCAATTAACGGACTTAAGCAACGAGGTTTTACCACAGATTTTAATCTTGCCTTTGATAATATTCAATGCCGGCATACAGGCGCTTGTCTTACGCCGGATCAATTCGAGATCGTTGAACATTACCGTTTTGAAGCAAATACCAATCCGGCTGATTCAAGCGTGCTGTACGCCATTCAAGCCATTAACGGCGATATGAAAGGCATTCTGATCGATGCATACGGCGTTTACGGCGATGCCATCAGCGATGCAATGATCCGCAAACTGAAAGTGCACGAATAATTGCCCGGATTATTTTACTTTCATCACCTGTTTATTCCAGGCTAAAAATCAATCACATGGTTCATCGTAGACGGTTTCTGCAGTTGGGTTCGCTCGGGCTCGGTTCTTTTTCATTCACAGGTTTTACGGCCGGTAATACCGCAGTGCGCAAACCTATTGTTATTTCAACCTGGGAAACCGGCATTGCCGCCAACAAAGCTGCATGGAACGTGTTAAGCAAAGGCGGCCGCGCACTCGATGCCGTTGAACAGGGTGTAATGGTTACAGAGGCATCACAAAATTGTTGCGTAGGCCTCGGCGCTAACCCCGACCGTGATGGATTTGTAACGCTTGATTCCAGCATCATGGATGAAAATGCGAATTGCGGCAGCGTGGCTTTTTTAGAACGCATCAAACATCCTGTCTCCGTTGCAAGGCGCGTGATGGAAAAAACACCGCATGTAATGCTTGTTGGCTCAGGTGCGCAGCAGTTTGCCGTGGAAGAAGGATTTCCGCTCGAGCCGCAGAAATTATCCGATGAAGCCGAACGCAGTTATAAAAACTGGCTCAAAACAAGCCAGTACAAACCTGTGATCAATATTGAGAACAATAAAAAACAAACAGCTTTTGCACCAACCCGTTTTGAGAACGGCGAATGGAACCATGATACCATCGGCATGGTTGCCATGGATGCCGCCGGCAACCTCAGCGGAAGCTGCACCACCAGCGGCATGGGTTTTAAAATGCGCGGACGGCTGGGCGACTCCCCCATTATCGGCGCCGGTTTATTTGTAGACAATGAAGTGGGCGCCGCCACGGCAACAGGCCAGGGCGAAGACGTGATACGCATCTGCGGCTCGCATCTCGTAGTTGAGTTGATGCGCCAGGGGCTTTCACCCGAAGCAGCCTGTAAAAAAGCCGTGGAGCGGATCATCAAAATAAAAGGCAACGCCAAAGCAAAAGAGATCCAGGTAGGTTTTATCGCCATCAACAAACAGGGCGAATACGGCGGTTACTGCATACAGAAAGGTTTCAACTTCGCCGTATGTTATGCGGATGATAAAAATTTTATGGTGGATGGGAAGTTTTTGATTTAGTCTGGAGTCTGGAGTTAGAAGTCAGGAATAAGCATAAACAAACCCTGGCGCCTTTGCCCCTTTGGCGGCTTTGCGTGAAAAAAAAAACATTCATAATTCAGCATTCAAAATTAAAAATAAATTGCTTTTAGAGATCGCAATATTTAATATAGCGTCCGCATCACTTGCAGAAAAAGCCGGTGCTGACAGGTTGGAACTATGCGAGAACCCTGCAGACGGCGGCACCACTCCTTCTTATGGTACATTGAAGATTGTAAAAGAGAAAATTAAGATCCCCATCTTCCCTATCATTCGTCCACGCGGCGGCGATTTTTTATATAACGATGACGAATTTGCCGCCATGAAAAAAGATGTTGAGCTATGCAGGCAATTAAAATTTGAAGGCGTAGTAACCGGTTTATTAAAAGCTGATGGCAGTGTGGATGAAGAAAGAACAAAACAATTAACCGCACTCGCTTACCCGATGGAAGTTACGTTCCACCGCGCTTTTGACCGCGCAGCAGATCCTTTGGCTGCACTCGAAGCGATCATTGCATGCGGCTGCCAGCGCATACTCACCAGCGGCCAAACACCTAATGCTTTTGATGGAAAAGAACTCATCAAACAATTGATTCAACGAGCGGATGACCGGATCATTATCATGCCCGGCAGTGGTGTAAGAAGTGATAACATCCTTGCGCTTGCCGAATTTACCGGCGCTGTGGAAATGCATTCGTCTGCAAGAAAAAAAGTTTCATCCGCAATGAATTTTCAGCAAAGCAAGATGAAAGAAACGATTGAAAATATATCGGTAAATACGGATGAGATAAAGAAAATGCGTGCAGACTTATTGAAATACCGTTAAATGCAGTTAAAAAAGTTAAAAAAGTTAAACAGGGTTAAAGTTGTCATTAACCTTTTTTACCCTTTTAACTCTATTTGACCTGTTTAACTTTACCCCTTTCACTCTTCCTCTCTCAGCATGAACATCAAAGAAGAAATATTAAAGGAACATTCCAAGCCACACGCTTTAAAAATTGCACACTATGCATGTGCCTCCAAAAAGAATTTTAAAGAATTGATGAAGTGTTTTATGAGCGATGAATACCGTCTCGCGCAAAGAGCCGCATGGAGTGTATCATGGGCGGCAAAACAGGATCCGGCGATGATCGCACCATATATCGGCGACCTTGTGGCGCAACTGCAGAATAAAAAAGCGCACGGGGCAGTGGTAAGAAATTCTGTCCGCATACTTGAACAGATCCAGATCCCCGAAAAATTTCATGGCGATGTAATGAATGCGTGTTTTGATTTTATCTCCACACCTGCCACAGCCATTGCCATCAAGGCTTTTTCATTAACTACTTTATTTAATCTCTCAAAAATTTACCCGGAGATCCGCAGCGAATTAAAGATGATCATTGAGGAGAATTGGGATAATGAAACTGCGGCGTTCAGGAGCAGGGGAAGAAAGATACTTTCGTTTATTAGTCAAGAAAGTTAAAAAAGTTAAACAGAGTTAAAAAGGTCAGAGATACTTTCACCTGTTTAACTCTGTTTAACTTTTTTAACCCTATTTAGCCATATTCAACCACATCATCAATCCCGAAAGCAATAGCTGCTACCTCAAACATCGCTCCGGCTAAGTAAAAACAAGTTACAGGCTCTCTCCGACTGAGCTATGCGCCGGGTTTAAGATCAATAATGGCTTGCAAAACACAGGAATCAGGTAACTCAAACACAGCCGGTGGCTATCTCTAAACAGGGATCCGGCTGCGTTAAACAGAAACAGGTGCTCTCTCAAAGATGGGCACCGGTTGCCCTACCTTGGCCATTGGTTAAGTTTTAGCCAGCCCGAACTGTGCTCCGGAAAGCCTATGGTACAGTTTAACATAGCCAGGCCACAGTTCAACAATGGGTGATCCTTTGTTTTAGCCAGCCGGCGCATACTTTTTATCAGGAACACCTTCCCTTCGCAGCAGGATGATCATACCACGGATTAGCGTTGAGTGCGTATTGAGGAAGGTGGATCGTATAAAAAGCCATTTCTCATGGTGTTTTGCTAGTAATAAAAATGCATATCAATTCTAAACCGCAGAGTCCCCTGCCGGGAGACATCTGCGGTGAACTTTCTTTTTTATTTTATTGGTGGGCACCTGCGGAGAATGAAATTATTATCGGTTATTTCCAAATCCTGTTAAAAAATTCAATCCTGCTATTAGATTGCTTGACCTTGTAATTGTTCCATCAAAATCTCTACCAAAAGTGAAACTTAGTTTTTTATTTACGCCAATATCATATTCAGCATTTACCAATAGTTTATACGTTGGCTTAACAGTACCGGATGTTAAGGCACTCCGGTATATAGCTTCTGCGCTAAAACAAAAATCACTGCCTGGCTGATTAAATGCAGCCTTCCCGCCAGCATCAAATGTTTGCAGGTCAGAGGTCTGCAATAGCAGTTTATCATCTGTAAACGATTTCTTTGGTTGATACAGGTAACGGAACAACCCATAAAAGCCAAAACCACTTTCATAATTATTGCCAAAATTCAACCAAATGCCTGCATTGTATACACTTGAATTAATCGTTTTGTTAATGTATTCTAAACCAATCCCGCCGGCTACATCACAGAAAAAACCAACCCTATTTATTTTAAATCCGCTCGCCAATTTCTGAATAGCTTTTAACTGTTGACCAAGTTTTATCTTCAAAGAATCCATTGCATGTGCTTGTAGTTTACTCATCAGCGTATCATACGGCGTATTATCCGGATTAAATCCCTGTTCGGCTGCATGAGCTTTTATATAAGCTCTTTTTTGTTCTTTATACCTTAAATACAAAGTATCTGTTGTCCTAAAATTCTCCATTTCCTCATGATAATCTCCCAGAAATTTTACTTGCATTTGCCCGATGCTGTTTAGCGTTTCTTTTGTTTTGGCATCATAATCACCCCGGGCAAGGGAAAATTTAAATCCAAATGAAGAATAGAGATTTTCCTTCTTAAAATTGTTATCGGTAGAATCGGGATTTCGGAATCCAATGGAAATCACAGCTGTCTGTCTGAAAACTTCCTTGAATTTTGTTGAGTTCAACATATCTGTGGTAAAACTTCCTTTTCGCAAAAGCCAAAATGGTGAGAAATCAATAGCATAACTAGATGGAATTTTAGTAAACCCACCAGTAGCATTTGAAAAAGACAGCATCAGTGAAGACACTTCACTGGGCCTTTCAATATCCGTAGCCGCAAAATTAAGCAGACTTGCACCCGGCGAACTTGGGGCTCGCAAAAGATCAAGTTGCGTACTCATTGAATCTTTTTGTTGAGCAAAATCAATAGAAACAATATAGAGAAATGACAGCATTAATACAACCTTCCTCATACATCTTTAGTTTTAAACTTGAACAAAATCGATGCTGCAGGAAAAGACAGCATTATCACCTTGTGCAGCAACAGTTTGGTATAAGGTATATGTCTTATCTTCTTTTCCGCCTTTTAGCAAGACCAGCATTTCACAGTAATTAGAAGCAGATGAAGTTGCAGCTACAATACTATCGATATCAAGCGTGCTGTTATCAAGTGTATTATTAGGCCCAACGATAGTTTCGGAAATTGACCCAGGGATATCTTTGAAAATTACTTTTTTAATAGAACCGCTTAGTTCACCAGTTGTCCGGGAAGTTTGTCCCGGGCCTCCGATCTTGATTTCAACGGTTACATCAACGGTTGTGGCAAGCACAAGATATGTTCCATTAAGGGTAGGGACGTCTGGCATGATCATGCATTTTAAGTGTGAACGGAAAAACGATTCGGAAAAAAACATATTCTTCCCAAGAAACAAATGCCAATAATTAGAGGAAGGAATATATCAGGGGGGGAAAACCAATAACAAGGTAAAACCATTTTATAAAGAAAGCAAATAAACTGAAAAATGTTTGCCTGTCTCCGCATAATCTCCCGAAGGGGACTTTGCGGAGACCTGAAGTTAAACAGGGTTAAAAAGGTCAGAGATACTTTAACCTTTTTAACCCTATTTAACTTCTTTAACCCCATTAAACCAAACATCAATAAAGCATCCGCACCTTAATAGTAGCCTTAACTTCTTTCAACAGCGCAACAGCCTGGTTCGACAATTTCTTGTCAACATCCAGCACCACATAACCGATCGCATCATTTGTTTTTAAATATTGCCCGAGGATATTGATATTATTTTTCGATAATGCCGTATTGATCGCACTCAATACACCGGGAACATTGTGATGGATATGCAAAATGCGGTGTGCATTTTCAACAGGCGGCAAACCGATAGCCGGCACCGTATGCGATCCATTGGTAATGCCGCGTTCGAGGTATTGAAAAAGTTTGATACTTACATCTTCGCCGATATTTTCCTGCGCCTCTTCTGTTGATCCGCCGATATGTGGTGTAAGAATTACGTTTGACAATCCCTGTAATGGTGTGGTAAATGTATCTCCGTTCTTTTCCGGTTCAACAGGGTACACATCAATGGCGGCGCCATGTAAGCGCCCCTCTTGCAATGCAGCGGCCAATGCTTTCAGGTCAACCACTTCCCCCCTTGCATAATTGATGAGTATGGAACCCTGTTTAAAAGACTTCAGCAGAGTTTTATTGATCAGGTTTTTTGTCTGCCCCGTTTCCGGCACATGTAATGAAACAATATCTGATTGTGCCACCAGTTCTTTTAAATTTTTTGCGGCCAATGCATTCCCTAACGGCAGTTTGGTTTCGGTATCATAGAACAATACTTTCATTCCCAGCCCTTCCGCCAGCACGCTTACCTGCGAGCCGATATTGCCATAACCAATGATGCCAAGTGTTTTTCCGCGCAATTCATAACTGCCTTTTGCTTCTTTCAT
>JABDAP010000024.1 GCA_013289065.1 Bacteroidota bacterium
AGGGAATGGTATTCAGAATTGGTATACAGATGCGGTTATTTCCGGCCGAATAATGATATTGCAGGATGAATAATATCATGCGTAAATTTCTGTTCCTTTTTTTTCTTGCCGCTTTGTTTTCTTATACACCTGCTAAAAAGAAAGTGGTTATTGTATGGCAGCCGTCGCATCAAACCAATACCGGAAAAGATTTTAGTGAAGCTGCTGTAAGCAATGCTATTGCGGAAGCAGCTATGTTAACAAAGCCAACTTTTAGCGAATACAAAGTATGGAGTTTTGGCAGGAAGGATGTGCATGATGCCGACAGCGGCAGCAATACCATGATCGCACATACTACGGCAGTGATCGATGGGAAAATTTCCGGGTATGCATGGGAACTGCAGCAATCCAATCAACACAAACCCGATATATTTATTGCATTGCATAATAACGGCGGAACAAAACGGCACGCGATATGGGGCTATATACATTATGGAGATATGTATGAAGCGGAGAACCGCGAGCTTGCCACACAATTAACCGCTGCTGTTGCCGCTGCAACAAATTTAGAGAACCGCGGTGTATTGCTCGACAGCACTACAGGCCGCAACGATTATCGTTGCGCAACCACCGGCAAACTTTCTTTTTATAGCCTGGATGAACATGTGAATACATCGCCTATCCGTGTGTTATTGGAGATCGGAGATAATGCGGTGAGCCATGATTTTTTGCAAGATCCCGCTAATCAAAAAAAGATCGGCGAAGCGATCAAAGAAGCGCTGGTGAAATGGATAGAGAAAGGAGAATAGTAAACATCCCTCAAAAAAATAAACAACCACAGATAACAAACTGTACCACATGTACAAACCCAAACCCGGCATCGACATCATTGCAAAAATACTGGATGCATTGTACCGGCATAACCCCGATGCATTGTTTGTGATGAGCCTGATGCATCAGTATGAAGAACGCGGCAGCCTGAGCAAGAAACAACTGGAGGGTTTATTATCAAAAGCACAGAAAGCAACAGACATTCCGCAAAACTGGCTGGGTACATTGGAAGCGATCATTCTTAAAATGCCTACACGGTACAAGCCTGTTGAAACAATTACTGCTTCATCCATCTATCAAAAAGATAAAGAAACGGGTAGCCTGATCAATGCCATTCTTGCCAGATACCCGCAACACAAAAGAGTATTATTCCTTCGCGCCAAATATGAAAACAACGAACCGCTTTCAGCAGAAGAAACCGGAGAGCTGAAAAAGTTTTATAAAGTATTGCGTATTCAGCCGTAAATATTCAGAGTGCAAATAACAGGCTTCGGTTATTAATTTAACTGTTTCGGAAAAAAAGCCGGGTTCTCATTCCAACATCTTCCTGTTTTTTTACTCCTGGGATAAACCAAATCATTGTGTTATGAAAAAAATATACACACTTGCTATTCTTATGATCGTAATGCAGGCGGCTGTTGCACAGTTTCATATCAGCGGAAAACTTGCCGGGGCCGAGGGCAAAAAAATCTATCTCAACAGCCGTAAGGGAGATGCCATTACTAAAGATTCTCTTCAATCAACAGATGGTAGTTTTTCTTTTACCGGTTCGGTAACGGAACCATCTGTCTATACCGTGAATGTAGAAGGCATACGCGGTGGTATTCCTGTTTTTGTTGAAAACAGCGATATCACGGTAAATGGCGATGTAAAAGAATTTACCAAAGCACAGGTAAGCGGTTCCAAAGAACATGATATATATGTGCAGATGGATAAACTGCGCAGAAACGGTTCTGTTACACAGGAAGAAATAAAAGCGTATCAGGAACTTAAAAAGAATAACGATACGGTTGCGATGAAAAAACTGGATGCTGAGTATAACAAAAGAGGCGATGCCATGCTTGCGGAAATGAAACATTTTATTATGGATCACAAAGAATCATACGTGGCCATTTATACTTTGGCAATGTTTGGCAATAATGGATTTAAACCGGAAGAAACAGAAGAAATGCTTGCTGCTTTTCCGGCTGCTGAAAAACAATCTTTTTACGGACAGGAGCTTAGAAAAAAACTCGATATTGTTGCTATGCTTGCTATCGGAAAGATGGCGCCCGATTTTGTACAGTCCGATGTAAACAACCAGCCGTTAAAACTTTCATCGCTGCGCGGTAAATATGTGTTGGTTGATTTCTGGGCAAGCTGGTGCAAACCATGCCGCGCTGAAAATCCCAATGTGGTAAAGAATTATAACACATATAAAGACAAGTCTTTTACTGTTCTTGGTGTATCACTTGACCAACCAGGTAAAAAAGACGACTGGGTAAAAGCCATTGCAGATGATGGGCTGAACTGGTACCAGGTTTCTGATCTCAAGTTCTGGGATAATGAAGTTGCGAAACAATATGGGATCCGTTCAATACCCGCAAATTTGTTAATTGACCCGAACGGAAAAATTGTTGCAAAAGATCTGCGCGGTGAAACACTGGATAAAACGCTTGCAGAGATGGTTAAATAAATAATCTTTTATTTATTGCCACAGAAGGCACAGAAAAGATCTGTGTAAATCTGTGCCTTCTGTGGCAATTATTTTTTGCTATTCAATAAACTTTATTGCTTATCGTATACAGCTTTTATGTTTATATCTCCCTGCGGAGTTGTAAGCGCATCGTCTAATGTGAGTGTTTTTCCATCTGCACTCAGGCTCCAGTTTTCTACAACAGTTACTGTGAAGGCTTGACCGTTAGCGTCAATGCTAATGGTGGAATTGATCGTAAAAGTTGTACCATCGGCAGCCCATTTTAAAGTAGAACTCTTTTTTCCCGCATTGGATAGCGTTGTTTCCGAAACCTTGCCATCGCCGGTTATTGTTTCTGTTGTTGAAACCGAGTTACCATCTGGTGAAGTGCCGGTGCGGGTAAAAGTTACGTCGTTTCCCTTCTGGTCAACGGTCATCTTAGATGGGGCGGCACGCCCACCAAATTGTCCGAGCTCGCTTTTACTTTCGTTTAATGCCCAGGTACCGGAAAAGTTTGTTTGATACGCTTTTGTTGTACTGAACGAAAATAAAAAAGCGGCCGAAATAAATAACAACAGGATCTTTTTTGAAGTTGAGGTAATCATAGTAGTGATTTTGATTTAAAGCTAATAATAAATCGGAAGGAACACAAAACGAAAAAAGTATCTTCATAAAAAAACAACTTTGAAAACATTTGCGGAGAAGGTCATTCATTTTAATAAAACACTTTCTTTTTCAGGTACGCTGCCGGAAGGCATTCGGATCATGAACCCGTTCAAAGAAGACAAAAAAGTGAATGAGATATCAGCGGCATTCTATAAAAAATATTATGATGACACGGATACGCGTTACTTAATATTAGGCATTAACCCGGGAAGATTTGGCGGCGGCATTACAGGTATTCCGTTCACAGATCCGAAAAGACTGGCCGATAAATGCGGCATTCCATTTCATGGCGAAATGAAACACGAACCGTCGTCTGCTTTTATTTATGAAATGATCGATGCGTTTGGCGGCGCTGATCAGTTTTACAGGAAAATTTACATCAATTCTATCTGCCCGTTAGGTTTTACATCGATCAACCAGGCAGGCAAAGAAGTAAATTATAATTATTACGATAGCCGCGAATTGACAGCCGCTGTATATGATTTTATCAATCAAAGCATCCGTAAACAAATTGCTTTTGGCGTAAACACAGATACCGTTTTTTGTTTTGGTACAGGAAAGAACGAAAAATTTCTGCGCGAATTAAATGAAGAGAAAAAATATTTTCAAAAGATCATCGCACTGGAACACCCGAGGTTCATTATACAATACAAAACAAAGTTGAAGCAGTTTTATATTGATAAATATGTTTCTAATTTTAGAAAACTTATTTAGAATTGTATCATTTTTTTGCGCGCAAAAATAGTTTGCCACTGATTCACAGATTAGCACAGATAATCAGTGAAGATCTGTGAATCAGTGGCGCAATTAAATTAGCCAGCTCGAAACTTATTCACGCCAGTAACTGTGCAGCTTTTTGATTGATCATACTGATGATGGTTCCCTTAAAAAGAGAAACTGACATTGGAATCTTCCCGTCTAACTCGATGGTGGATGGCATAACGGTGAGTTTACCACTGAGCGCAAACCCTTTCACAGAAAAACTAAAATCTCCCTGGTTACCTGTCCAGTTCTCCTGTAAGTTTTCGATCTTGTCACCATGTTCTTTTTTCATTTCAGTAAGCAATGTTTGAATTCTTTTCAATGCTTCTTCCTGTGAAAGATGGTGCGGTATACTCATTTGAAGGCTGGACATAGGCTGGGTTTAAATAAAAAAGTAAAAAATCATGCCGCGGTCTTTTATCAGAAAGACCTGATGGCTCTTACATAACACGTATTGTCTTTAAAGTCATTATCACGCTCACCCGTATAAAAATTTTGAAAAAAAGCAAAATGCCCGGCGTATTCTGTAGCGCTCCAGTAACTAAAGCGTACAAATGCGCCAACTTTTTCTTTCTGTAAATACAATATATTCAGTTCTTCCTCAGTTGGCAATCGCCAGTCGCTGTATTCATCCACTTTATATTGTGCACAGAATTCCATCGCTTCATTCCAGTCGGCTTCACCGGAAAGGTCTTTTGCCGATGCGATCAATCCATGTTCATTGGTTTCATCAACAAAAAAAATAATCCCGCCTCCATATTCATCGCCAATGTTCAGGTGTTGCATAGTTTGTCAAAAATACGTTGCTGAAAGATATAAAATCGGAAAGATGTTAGTTGACAGAAGACAAAAAAGATGTTAGTTATTAGATGAAAGTTGACAGAAAAACAATCCGCCATCTGTCAACTTTCATCTAACATCTTTTCTTTTCCTGTTTCTTAGTATCTTACAAACATCGATCAAAACATCATTTCATGAACCTGCAGGTAAAAGATCATTTATTCATTATAGGCGGAGCCACTTCCGGTTTTGGCAAAGCCATTGCCGAAGCATTGTTAAAAGAGGGCGCTGATATTATCGCCGTTGCGCGTGGCGAAGAAAAATTAAAGATGCTCGCCGCAACTGCTCCGTCACAAACACAAATTATCGTAGGCGATATCACAGACAGCAGTATCATTACGCAATTAAAAAATATTGTTGGCAACAGGCAATTGCATGGAATGGTACTTAATGCCGGCGGGCCGCCCGCAAAGACAGTTCTGGAAACAACATTGGAAGACTGGGACACCGCATATAAAAACATACTCCGCTGGAAAGTAGAGATCACACAGGCTTTTGTTCCAAAAATGATGGAACAAAAATATGGCCGTATGCTCTATATAGAAAGTTCTTCCGTAAAACAGCCAATGGAAAATTTAGTGTTGAGTAATTCTTTGCGTGTGGCAGTGGTAGGAATGGTAAAAACATTATCGCAGGAAATTGCCAAGAGCGGCGTTACATTAAATATACTCGGCCCGGGGTCGCACAACACACCGGCGATAGACAGGATCTATAAAAAGAAAAGCGAACAGACCGGTTTGCCTTTTGAAGAAGTAAAACAAAAAGCCATTGAACAAATACCTGTTGGCGCATTAGGCGAAGCAGAAGATTTTGCAAGCCTTGCACTATGGTTGTTGAGCCCGTTAAGCCGTTATGTAACCGGCGAAACCATTACGGTTGATGGCGGATCGGTAAAAAGTATGTTATAAAAAATAAAATGATTAAATGAAAAATAAATTCACCTTTCTTTTTTTAGTTGCATTTTTTGTTTCAACATTCATAAACGCACAAACCAAAGAACCTGCAACCATTGGCCCCGATAAAGGGTCACTGATCATTGTTGGCGGCGGCAATGTAGGCGAAGAAATATGGAAAAGATTTGTAGAGCTTGCCGGCGGGGCCAATGCAAATATTGTTATTGTAACAACCGCAGATGATGATTCATCTATCAGCCGTGGATTATCGCCCGAAAAAGATTCATTGATAAAACATGGTGTGCAGCAGATCGGTTTTCTTCACACGCGTGACCCCAGGATCGCTAACACGGAAGCGTTTGTTGAACCATTAAAAAAAGCAACCGGTATCTGGTTTCGTGGCGGAAGGCAATGGAAACTGGCAGACGCTTATCTTAATACACTCACACAAAAAGAATTTAGCCGTGTGCTGGAAAGAGGCGGTGTAATTGCCGGAACATCTGCAGGAGCCACCATTCAGGGTTCTTTTATGGTTCGTGGCGATACAAAAGGGAATACCATTATGATCGGCGATCATACACAAGGATTGGATTTTATTCATCATGTAACGATTGATCAACATCATCTGAAACGAAACAGGGTGTTTGATCTTGTTGATGTGATTAAATCACACCCCGATCTTTTAGGAATTGGTTTGGATGAAAGCACAGCGATCGTTGTACAAAAAGATATGTTTGAAGTGATCGGTGTTTCTTATGTAGCTGTTTATGATATCGACCAGATCAACGGCCAGTCAAAAGGCCCACACGACCTCAACAGTTCATGGGGGCCGTTTTACTTTTTAAGTCACGGACAGAAATACGATCTTAAGTTGCGGAAAATATCAAGATAAAAATATTAACCGGCGGCTTCTTCGCCATTGGCATCTGATGCAACTTCTTCTTTTGGCGTTACGTTTTTCATGCTCAGCTGAAATTTTGTGTTGAGCGAAACAACATAATGGTTAACAGCCAAAAGCGCTTTGATATTTGCATCATCCAGCATTACGGTAGCAAGGTCGGAAGCCAGTGCAGAACCGCTGATGATATTGGCCACACGGCCCCTGGTAAATTCGATGGAAAATTTATAACCGGCTTTGCGCCCGCTTCCGGCTCTTTCAAAATCAATACGGTTCAGATCCAGTACCTGGTCGCCATTAACGGTTCGTTTCAATAATATTTTGATAATGGGAAGATATTTGCTCCAGATCTGTGTATACATGGGGAATTAGTTGGTTATGTTATACAGGCTTTGTGACGAGCCAATACTACTGCAAAGGTGCATTATTTATGGGCTAAATACGAATTTGGTTTTGGAAAATCGCGAAAACGCCCGTTCGGCGCGGGTCTGCGGCGGATTAAGGCTGCGAAAAACAGTACACACATTTAGGCGATGATCATTGTGGTTTATAACAGGTCCAGTTCTTTGCGGTAATCATACTGGAGATCCTCATGTAATTTGTCCAAAGCAGACCGTATCTTTTTCAACTGCTGTTCATAGATATTATTCAGCACCGTACTTTTTTGATACCGGATGCCCGAGTTTTTCATTTTGCTGCAGAAATAGATCAGCAAAGCCGTTTCTGCCTGTTTGGATGCAGTGTATTTGATATAGCGGTTGGTAATGCGTAAAATTTTTCGCAGGCTTTTTTTGGTGAGATACGTAGTTGACTTTGGCAACTCGGTAAAACCTTCATCTATCATTTTTTTTACGCTGTTGATATATCCTTCCTCATCATGCGCTTCAAATAAAAGAAAAGTAAGCAGCTCTTTATTTTCTTTTTTAAATTTTGCAAGGCGCAAGCAAAGCTCCAGCAGTTTTGGTTGCGCAGTTGCCTGCAGTTCCTGTTTCAGTTCCTGGATAGATGCCGTTTTCATTGATGCAAGATAAACCGCATTTGTTTTAGTGTTGACGGCCTTCTTGCCGGCTTGTCCGGTAAACAGATCTTTCAACCCGGATAACTTCATCGTATGATCGGTTTAAGTATTTTACAGGATAGATAACGCTAATTTCATGCCATTCGACACCTCGCAACCACATCCCGAATTATTATTTGAACTGGTGAGTATGCGGATGCCATTTGGAAAATATAAGGACCGCTTGCTTTGCGATCTGCCCGATCACTATCTCGAATGGTTTCAACGCGAAGGGTTTCCCAAAGGAAAACTGGGCATCCTGCTCGAAACCATGTATACGATAAAACTAAACGGGCTCAGCTATTTGCTTGATCCATTAAAAAAGAAATGATATTGCTTATATTGAAGCAGTAAATCTATTACCATGAATTCATCCCGCAGGTCATTCATTCAACAAACAGCGCTGGCATTGGCCGGCAGTACTGTTTTATCAAGATCATTATTTGCCGCTGCATCCATCCAACATATTACCGGTATTCAGTTGTACACGGTAAGGGATGATATGAAAAAGGATCCGCTTGCTACATTGAATGCACTTGCAGAAATGGGTTATCAATATGTAGAGCATGCCAATTATGTGAACCGCAAATTTTATGGCTACAGCGCCACTGAGTTTAAAAAGATCCTGGAAGGGCATGGAATGAAAATGCTCAGCGGCCACACGGTAATGGGAAAAGATCATTGGGGTGAATCAAAACAACAATTTACCGATGCATGGAAATATACGGTTGATGATGCGGCAACGGTTGGGCAACAATTTGTGATCAGCCCCTCATTCGATGAAAGCAGGCGCAAAACATTTGATGATATCAAACGCTACATGGATGTATTCAATAAAAGCGGCGAACTGTGCAAACGATCAGGAATGCGGTTCGGCTACCACAACCATAATTTTGAATTCAATGAATCATTGAACGGACAAAAAGTGTACGATATCATTTTACAATACACCGACCCTTCTTTGGTTGTACAACAGCTGGACATGGGCAACCTCTATGGAACCGGCGCCAATGCATACGAGATCGTTAAACAACATCCCGGAAGATTTATTTCAATGCATGTAAAAGATGAGATCAAATCGGCCAAAGGCGAAATGAATGATGGTTATGACAGCACCATCCTCGGTACCGGTGTTGCCAACACCAAAGCCATTATTGATCTTGGTAAAAAGACCGGCGGCACATTACATTTTATTATTGAACAGGAATCGTACCAGGGAAGAACGCCGCTGGAATGTTCAAAAGAAGACCTGAAAGTGATGAAGAGCTGGGGTTATTGATCCTTTGCCGGCGCATCATCTTTTTTGATCTCTTTTGCTGGCTTCGTTGTTTCAAACTGTACTATCTGTCTTTTATAAATTCCTTTTTCCAATGCATAGGTAATAATGCCTGCAATGCTTTTTGCACCGATCTTATCCATGATCCTGGTGCGGTGCCCTTCAACGGTTCGTTTGCTGAGGCTGAGTGTGAAGGCGATTTCTTTACTCGTGCATTCGCGGCAGATCAGGCGCATGATCTCTTTTTCGCGGTCGGTAAAACTGGCATCCACCTGTGGCGGCAACTGGTAATTTTTAGAAACGATCTCGGTTAATTTTTCTGTTATCTCGCGGCAGAAATAAGGTTTGTGGAGGAAAACGGCATTGATCGCATCCGAGATCTCGGTACAATCGGCGCTTTTTAACAGGTAACCCAATGCGCCGGCTTCCAGTGTTTTTAATATGGGTTCTTCTTTTCCGTGTGCCGACAAAATAATGATCCTGCACCCGGTCTTACGCCGCAGAATTTCTTTTGTGGCCGCAACGCCATCCATTACAGGCATAGCGATATCTGTAAGGATCACATCGGGTAAAAGTTCAACAGCACGTTTTACCAGCTCCTGGCCATTTACTGCTTCGCCAACCAATTCTACATTTTTGACCTGGGCCAAAAGGTTGCGCAAACCGTTCCTGAAAAGAACATGGTCATCTGCAATCACAACCCGGATGTTTCTTTTTTCCATGCAAGCGTTTTGGTTATAAGATCGTATCAAATTACAGGTAGTTATACGCCGGGCTTATTGCAGAAACTAAAAACAAAAAAGTTTCAGCGGTGTATAAATACCTGGATCAATGAAAGTAAAAAGGGCGGTAAAACGAAACAACCGTTAAAACACGGTATTATTTGGTTGGATATACTGTTGTGGTATGGATCGTGAGTGGTGAGTTGTGGGTGGTAGATGAGAGCAAATAATCATCGCGGGATCTTATATTCTGTTAAAAGAACGTTCAGGTCGATATCAAGCCCCTGCGCCAAAGCAACCAGTGTGGTAAAAGCAAGATTTACTTTCCCTTTCTCAATACGTTGTACCTGGCTATACTCCAAACCCGCAGCAGCAGCGAGCTGATGAATGCTGAGGCCCTTTTCCTGCCTGAGCTTTGTTAAGTGGGCAGCAAACCGCGCCAGTATTTTTTCTTTATTGCTCATGATGGAACAAGATCAATTCAATGGACAAATTATTTGGCGTATGATTATACACCATCGGCAAAACATACTTACCTTAGCGGGGCTGTGTTTTTAAAGCCGCAGTGTAAAAAAATGAACCCGACAATACCAATGTATGTTTCCAGGGAAACCCGCCACCTGATACTTTACAGCCTTATCATAGATCTGATCAGTAAAAGAAAAAACCAATAAACAAAGGGTGCTCAATAACCGGTTTATAAAAACCTGCACTGTTTACAGGCCATTCTTTTTAATCCCGTTTAAACCGGTATGGCAACAGCCTTTATTATTGTTAATAATTATCATTGAAATGTGGAGTATTAACTGTCAATAAAATCAATAGCCATTTATATTTTATTGAAATTTAAACTTAATAGTTTAATAACACTCCAACGTTTATGATAACAGCCATTACTTCCGCGTATAAAATGATCAGCAAACATGGCTTTGCTGATATCATGCAAAACAGTTCAACCGGAGAAAAGTCGCTGCACGCCACTTCTTTTTTTGATGTGGGCGATACGATCCATGATTTTACTGCCGAAAAAGTTTTGGAAATCCCTACTTACCTTACTGTGCAGACAGGCGAGAACAAACACATCATACTATCGCCGGAGTTTTTGCAATACATCAATCATAGCTGCGACCCGAATGTTTTCTTCGATACGACCCGCATGCAGGTAATTGCTTTAAAAGAAATACAGCCGGGTGATGAACTGATGTTCTTTTATCCTTCCAGCGAATGGGACATGACGCAACCATTTGATTGTTTTTGCGGAACAGCAAAATGCCTGCATCGGATAAAAGGCGCGGCGCATCTTACAGAAGAAGAAGCGGCCCGTTATAAGCTTACTGATTTTATACAACAACAGTTATTAAACAGAACGAAGAAATAATCTGATGTATCCCTCTTCCGAATGGATTCCTGCGGTGCCGGTTAACCGGCTGAAAATTTGGGTGCTGGCTCCCTGTCTCCTTACCAACGACGCCAATATCGATTACTACTACGACTTTTCGCAAAGCATTGCCGAATACACCAAAACGTTTGCTGAATTAAATATCAACTGGCACTGGCAACCCGTAACGATGAATGATTATGAAGTGATCATCGATGGTATTGTTGCAGAAAAAGAAGCTGGCAAATTTTTTCCCGTTGTTTTAAATTTATGCGATGGCGATGAAATAAACGGAACGCCCGGTGTTTCGGTTGTTCAGTTGCTTGAAATAAACGGATTGGTGTACACGGGTTCGGATGAATATTTTTACCGCATCACCACTTCCAAGATCCCGATGAAGCGTGCTTTTGATAAAGCAAAAGTTCCCACACCCAAATGGAAAGCGATCCTCTCAAAAGAAAAAGGGACGAAAAATATTTTTGATAAACTGGGCTGCCCAATTATTGTAAAACCTTCCGTATCCGGTGGCAGCATGGGCGTTGGTATCAAGAATGTTGTATCAACTCAGGAGGAATTACAGCAACAGATCCATAACATGTTTGAAGGTTACCGCGGATGGAACCTTGCAGCAGATGGCATCATCGCAGAAGAATTTATTACCGGCCCCGAGTTCACAACCATGATCGTTGGCTCTGCCCTGTTTCCCGATCAATGCAAAGTGCTGGCCCCTGTTGAAAGGGTATTTCATCCATCATTACCCGATACAGAAAAATTTTTATCATTCGACCGTTTGTGGGAAATATATGAAGAGGAATCAGCGATGCCCGGCGAAGACAGTTTTTATGAATACGGATCACCAGAAGCATCTCTTCATGATGCCATCAAACAACTAAGCCTCGATGCATACATAGCCGTTGGCGGTACGGGTTATACAAGGGTTGATATCCGGATGGATCAGTCAACCAAAAAATTATACGTGCTCGAAGTAAATGCGCAATGCGGTTTAAGTGAAGATGAAGATTATACCTCTATTGGTGCTATATTGCGCATGAGCGGCATTTCTTTTACAGAACTGATAGTTGAAATTATCAATGATGCATTCAGGAGAAAAGAAAAGGCCGAACACGAAACTGTTTTTATTGCGCCCGTGCGGGAAAAATTGAAATGAAAGTCTGCGTACTACAACCTGATTACTCAAGAACTGCTGTGGATTACCAGTATTATGATCCGCCCCGGAATTTATCAGCGTTATTGCCCGGTTCGCAGGTAGACCATGTATCACTCAATAAACTCACTACCTACAAACAACTCAAAGCATTACAGCATAAAGGCTATGATATTTTTGTAAACTTATGCGAAGGGTATCTTGAATGGGAAGTTCCATCCATCGATGTGATCTATACATTGGAATTACTGGGATTGCCATACACCGGCCCAACCACATTGTTATACGATCCGCCAAAAGAACTGATGAAATATGTTGCGTATTGCGAAAATGTTGCAACACCATCATATGTATTGATCGAAAAAGAAGAAGATCTCGAAACAGCCAGTACACAACTAACTTTTCCTCTTTTTATAAAACCTGCCAAAGCCGGCGACAGTCTGGGTATCGATGAACATTCTTTGGTGCACAATAAAGAAGAACTTGCCGAAAAAATAAAAACAACTTCAGAAGAATATCCCCAGCTGCTTGCGGAAGAATATATCGATGGCCGCGAATTCACCATTCTTATCGCAGCGAACAGCGATGGACAAACAGCCACTACTTTTAAACCTGTGGAATATATTTTCCCTTCAGGCTTTCTGTTTAAAACATATGCATTAAAAACTTCTGAGTTACATCCCGATGCAAATATTCCCTGCAACGATCCTGTTATTGAAAAACAATTGCGCGAGGCTGCACAAAAAATATTCAAAGGTTTTAACGGTGCAGGTTATGCGCGCCTGGATTTTCGGTTGAACGATAAAGGGCAGTTATTTTTTCTCGAAATAAATTTCACCTGCTCCGTTTTTTACAGCGACGGTTATGAAGGCTCGGCCGATTATATATTAAAACATGATGGCATCGGCCAGCAGGGTTTTCTCAACCATATGATCGCCGAAGGCATTGCACGCCACGAACGCATGCAAAAAAAATATATCGTTAAGGGAAATGCCATTTCCGGCTATGGAATTTATGCAACGAAACAAATTCAACCGGGCGAACTGATTTTTAAAGGCGAGGGCAGGTCGCAACGCATCATCACGCGCCGGTATGTGGAAGAGAACTGGCCCTTTAATGAAAAATTAATTTTCCGCCGTTATGCTTACCCGCTTAGTAATGAGGTTTTTTTATTATGGGATGATAACCCAGCTGAATGGGCCCCGCAAAACCATTGCTGCCAGCCCAATACAAAATACGACGGGCTCAATGTAGCAGCCACTGTTCAGATAAATGCAGGCGAAGAACTAACGCTTGATTATGCTTCTTTCCTGGATGAAAATATGGAGCCCTTTCAATGTAATTGTGGCTCAATCAATTGTCGCGGCTTAATTACAGGCAGGCCAGATAATTCGGTTACGCACAGGGAAAATAGGGCACAGCCTTAAACATCACCACTCTTTGGTAGTCCAACTTACAACCCATTGATCAAAGAAAGACTGTGTTAAATCTTCATACAACGGATGGAAACTGTGCCATACAGCGTCTAACTTGTAGGGAATAAGAAAGGAAAAAATAAAATGTCAAGATTTGAGATTCTTCGAAAGCTGATGCAGAAACACCGGGGGCAACTGGTGTTTACGTATGTATTGTTTTCGCTGGAAATGCTGGGTTCATTACTGCGCCCGTTTTTTCTCGGGGAAGCGGTGAATGATCTTATGAGAGGAAGTTATCGCGGGCTGATCATTTTATCTGCCGTTCACTTTGCATGGATCATCATCGGTACTTTACGCCATCGGTATGATACAAGAACGTACTCGGCTATCTATACTTCATTAGTTACCCGTTTTTTATCACGCAGGATCGATCAGTCCGAAGTGTCTAAATTAAGCGCCCACTCAACACTTGCAAGGGAGTTTGTTGATTTTCTTGAATTCGACCTGGTGTATGTGATCGAAGCGATCTATAATTTACTGGGTTCGATCATCCTGTTATATTTCTATGACCGTTCGGTTGTTCTATTATGTCTCGCTATTCTTTTACCTGTTGTTGGTATCAGTTATGTTTATGGCAAAAGAATGAAAAGGCTGAACCGTTTAAAGAATGATGAACTGGAACAGCAGGTAGACATTATTTCTTCCGGCGATAAAAAAGCGATCTTCAAACACTTTAATAACCTTCGCCACTGGCAGGTGCGCATCAGCGACCAGGAAGCATGGAACTTCGGTATCATGGAACTGATGGTGATGGTCGTGATCGGAATTTCTTTATTGGTTACGCACGCCGTTTCAGGAACAACCATACTTGCAGGTACCTTGATCGGTATCTATACATACATCCTCAAATTCGTATCGGGCCTTGATACAATACCTTATACCGTTCAACGGCTATCATCATTAAATGATATTACCCGCCGCATAGAATTACAGGCCGAAGATTTTCCTGTTGAAGGGACAGAAACCATTCAGCGGGATAAAACGGTGCGGTTGTCTAAGATGAGTAAACCACTGATTTGATTTTGGAATTTTCGATTGGGAAATTTTGGAATTGATTTTTATTATAAGACTGGAGTTAAAAGTCAGAAGACTGGAGTCTTTAAATAAATCATTATTTCAGACCCCAGTCTCCTAACTCCAGACTTATAAATAATCTGCGGTTTGATTTTTTCTTCCAGATACGATAACGATTTCGTTTATTAACAATACCACAGAACGCTTATCCCGAAAAAAATTCTTACTTTTTGCACTCATTTTTAATCCCCGATTGTAATGTCATCAAGAAGAAAATTTATTCGTAACGCTACCTACATGGCGGGTGGCGGTGTATTAAGTTCTGCTATCAACAACAAAGCATTTGCCTATTTTAAAAACCGCGTGGCGCCGAGCGATCAATTGAATATTGTTGCTATTGGTATTAACGGACAGGGTTGGTCCAATTTGTTGGCAGCCGTTAAAGTGCCGGGCGTAAACATTGTAGGATTGTGTGATGTTGATAAGAACGTGATCGACCGCAGAATGGGCGAGTTCGCTAAAATAAACATCGACAGCGCGAAAGTAAAAACATACAGAGATCACAAAGAGGTACTCGACAGGAAAGATGTGGATGCGGTAATTATCGGCACACCCGACCACTGGCATGCTTTGCAGATGATCAACGCATGCGAAGCCGGCAAAGATGTGTTTGTTGAAAAACCCGTTGGCAATTCCATCGGCGAATGCCGCGCGATGGTGAAAGCACAGCAACGGTATAATAAAGTAGTGCAGGCCGGACAGTGGCAGAGAAGCCAGCAACATTTTAAAGATGCCATTGATTATGTACACAGCGGCAAACTTGGAAATATACGCACAGTAAAAGTGTGGTGTTACCTTGATTGGAAACAACCGCTGGAAGTAAAACCCGATGCACCCGTTCCGCCGGGAGTGGATTATGCAAGATGGCTGGGGCCCGCGCCCACAAGGCTTTTCAACCCAAACCGTTTTCATTTTACTTTTCGCTGGTTCTGGGATTATGCGGGTGGATTAATGACGGACTGGGGTGTGCATTTATTGGATTATGCATTGATCGGAATGAAAGTGGCCAACCCGAAATCGATATCAACCGTTGGCGGAAAATTTGCCAAACCCGATTCGGCAGATGAAACACCGGATACATTGATGGCGATGTATGAGTTTGATAACTTCAATATTATCTGGGATCATGCAGTAGGGATCGGCAATGGTAATTATAACCGCGATCACGGCATTGCATTCATCGGCAATAATGGAACATTGGTTTTGAACAGGGGTGGATGGGAGGTGCTGGAAGAAAAAAAGAATGAGCACAAAGTAATGGTGCCGTTCCAGAAATCAATCGATAACGGACTTGATAAACACTGGGTAAATTTTGTGGATGTGATACGGTCAAGAAATATGAAAGACCTGCATTGTCCCATACAGGCCGGCGCCGATATTGCCAGCTTTGCACAAATGGGCAATATTGCCTACCGCACCAGGCAAAAACTTTTCTGGGATGCCGGCAAACAACAGTTCACGGATGATGCCATCAATAAAAAATATTTGATGAAGGAATACCACAATGGGTACCAGTTGCCGAAAGTATGATCTTCTGTAAAAACAAAAACCGCAGAGTAAAGAGTGTTTGCGTAAAAATTTATCCCCTTATAATTGCGCAAACGTTCTCTTTATCTCCACGGCGAACCAAAACCAACTGCCATCTAGTTCTTCATAGGAAATGCTATATATATTAAAATGGGTTGTCTATAATCGATAGTGCAAAACAACACGAAACTATTACGCAGGACAATGGGAAAAACCCCCTATTTTTCTGCGTATTAACTCTTTCTCCAATTAAGCTTAACGCATATTATCTTGCGGTAATATTATGATCAGCACTATCGCAACGCCACATCAGATCCTCGAATCGGTTTTTGGTTATACAGAATTCAGGCATAACCAGGAAGAGATCATCACCCATCTTTTAAAGGGAAAAGATGCTGTTGTGCTTATGCCAACCGGCGGCGGCAAAAGCCTTTGTTACCAGGTTCCTGCATTGTGTTTGCCCGGTGTAACTATTGTGGTTAGCCCGCTTATCGCTTTAATGAAGGATCAGGTTGATGCATTGGTATTAAGCGGTGTAAAAGCAGCTTTCTTAAACAGCACGCAAAGCGGCGGCGAACAATCATTCATCTTGCAGCAGCTGCGCAGCAACGAATTGAAATTATTATATGTTGCACCGGAACGTTTGGTGGGTGGCGAAATACAGTTTCTTCGTTTTCTGCAGGACATACCCGTTTCCTTGTTCGCCATTGATGAAGCGCATTGTATCAGCCAGTGGGGGCATGATTTCAGGCCGGAGTATCGCGTGTTAAGCCAGCTGAAAGAAAAATTTCCTTCCGTTCCCATCATTGCATTAACTGCAACGGCGGATGCGTTAACGAAGAAGGATATTATTGAACAGCTGCATGTTACCGATTACCGCGTTTTTGAAAACAGTTTTAACCGGCCGAATATTTATTATTACGTAAAACCAAAAAAAGGATATTATGATTCGCTGGTTGATTATCTCGAAGAACATAAAGATGACAGCGGCATCATTTATTGTTTAAGCAGGCTGGCCACAGAAAAACTTGCCGAAGACCTGCGTGCCGACGGATATAGTGCGGCAGCCTATCATGCAGGGCTCGAAAAGAATATCCGTGATGAAAGACAGGATCTGTTTTTAAAAGATGATATCAAAATAATGGTCGCCACCATTGCATTCGGAATGGGCATCAATAAAAGCAATGTGCGTTTTGTGGTGCATGCAGACCTTCCTAAAAATATTGAAGGCTATTACCAGGAAACCGGAAGGGCCGGCCGCGATGGGTTACACAGCGAAGCCGTTTTGTTTTATGGCGCAGGCGATGTGATGAAACTGAAAAATTTTGCACAGGTAGAAAATAACCCCGACCAGACACAGATCCTTTTAAAGAAACTGGATCAGATGGTTCAGTTATGCGAAACAAGATCGTGCAGAAGAAAATACCTGCTGAATTATTTTGGCGAAGAAGCAGCCGGCTATTGCGGCAGCTGCGACAATTGTTTACATAAACCCGAATTGCAGGATAGTACGGTAACGGCGCAAAAAATTTTAAGTACGGTTTACAGGATCAATCAATCTTTTGGCATGCGTTACGTGGTTGATATCCTGAAAGGAAGCAATAGCGAAAAAATAAGGGCCGAGCATAAAAAATTATCCGTGTATGGAATAGGAAAAGATAAACCCAAAGAAGAGTGGATGCATTATCTGAAAGAATTATTGCATTATGGCTACCTGCAACAAAGCGATGGCGAATACCCGGTAATAAAACTGACAGAAAAGAGCAAACCTGTTTTATTTGAAAAAGCGCAGGTGTTCTTATCGGCGCCGGTACAGGTAAGTATTGCAAAAGAACCGGTGATATACCAGCAATACGATTATGAAAAAGGTTTGTTTGAAGAATTGAAACAACTGCGTAACAAAATTGCACATGAAGAAAATGTGCCGGCATACCTGATCTTCAGCGACAGCACTTTATTGGATCTGGCAACGTATTTACCACTTTTGAAAACCGACCTGCCCAAAATATCAGGGTTCGGTGCATTTAAGATTGAAAGATATGGCGCGACTTTTTTAGAAAAGATCCGGGAATATTGCAGCGATCATTCCTTAACAACACGAATAGAACTTAAACAAACCACGCGGACAAAAAAAGCAAGCGTGCCGCGTGAAAGGGCTTCAGATACAAAGAAGATCAGTTATGATATGTACCGTTCGGGAAAAACAATTGCAGAGATCGCTGCAGAAAGACAATTTGCGATAACAACGATCGAAACACATCTGAGTTATTATATCACAACCGGCGACCTGGATGTGAACGAATTTGTTTCTTTTGATAAACAGGATCTGATCGAACAGGCAGCCATACGATTTGGAAGGCTGAGTTTAAAGCTGATAAAAGATAATTTGCCGGAAAACATTAGCTATATGGAAATACGGATGATGGTGGCGCATCTGAATAAAGAGACTGCTTAAAACTGCGTAAGCGCAAAATCCAATGCGCGTAATTCGGCCCACGAATATTCATTACCCGGCAATTGAAAACCGCAGTGGCCGCCATTATTGGGTGTTTCCAAAAATAAATATTCGCTTGTTTCTGCTTCATTATAACAAAAACATTCGGGCGATAGAAAAGTATCATTCATAGCCTGCACGATCAGTGAGGGGACACGGATATTTTTCAGAAAAGGTTTTACACTGGCGCGGCCATAAAAATCATGGGCATCGCTAAAGCCATGGAGCGGCGCAGTGTAGCGGTTATCGAAATCTACAAAGTGCCTGATCTTTTCATAACCTTCGTAACTGATCTGCCCGGGGAATAATTTTTCCTTTGCTTTTATTTTTTTTCCAAGCTTCCGCAGGAAACGTGTATTGTAAATTTTATTGGTCGGCCGGGATAAGATCTTAACACTGCTCAACAGATCGCAGGGAACAGAAAAGGCGATCACTTTTTTTACCTGCGGAGGAACTTCTTCAGGATATTCGGCAACGGCACGCAGGCTCAGGCTCCCGCCCATGCTGAAACCGATCAAAATAATTTCTTCATAGCCATATTTTTGAATGGAATGATCGATGATCAGTTTCAGGTCGCCGGCATCGCCATGATGATAAAAACGTAAGAGCCTGTTCATTTCGCCACTGCAGCTTCTGCAGTTCCATCCTAAAGCATCGTACCCATTTTGTGTAAACAGTTTTGCCATGCCCAGAACATAATGCCTGTGCGAATCCCCTTCCAGCCCGTGTGTGATAATGGCCAGCTTTTTATTTGTTGGCGAAATACGATGCCAGTCGAGATCTACAAAATCGCCGTCGGGTAATTCGAGCCGTTCTCTTTGCTGGTAATGAAATTTTATTTTCCTGAACAGGCTCGGGAAAATAGTTTGCAAATGCGCATTGAACTGCCAGAAAGGTGAACGGAAATTTGGTGGGGGAAGAACGGGCATGTATTGCAAATATAAACAGGATCGTTAATTTATTTATGTAAACTCTGCGCCCCTGCGTCTCCGCAGTGAAACTGGTTTAAAAAATTGAGTAAGTAATTATTTCAAATTTTTTTCACCGCGGAGACGCAAAGACGCAGAGCAAACATGTTAGATCTTTATCAACTTCCATTTACCTTTTTTGAAAAGGATCACACTTGTAATGGTAATGCATGTTTCAGTTGTTACGATCGCAATAAATACACCGGTTGGCCCCATGTGCAGAATATCTGCCAGCACATATGCAAACGGGATCTGAAAAACCCAGAACCAGAAAAGATTGATCCATGTCGGTGTCTTGCTGTCGCCCGCGCCATTGAATGCATTGATCATTACCATCCCAACGCCATAAAAAATATAACCCATACTCACAATGCGCAATGCAGTAACAGCTGTTTTAACCACAGCCGGATCTTTATTGATCAGCCCTACAAAAAATTCTGCGCAGGTAACAAATAACAAAGAAACAATGGCCATGAAGATGGCATTATACTTTGCGGTTTTCCATACGGAAGTTTCTGCGCGTTCGGGTTGTTTGGCGCCGAGGTTTTGTCCAACCAATGTTGCTGCAGCATTACTCAATCCCCATGCGGGCATGATAAAGAAAATGAGTAAACGAATGGCAATGGTATATCCTGCGATCGCATCGCTTCCAAAACCGGAAATAATTCTTGCCATCGCGATCCAGCTTGCAGAGCCGATAAGGAACTGTAATGTGGCTGTTGATGCAATATTGAAAATAGATCTCAACACTGCTGCATCCGGAATAAAATGATGCAGGTGAATTTTGATAATGCCTTTTCCTTTGAACAAATGATATACCTGGTAACATACACCAATGCTGCGGCCGGTAGTTGTTGCCATGGCAGCTCCGGGTAAACCAAACCGGTGTATCAGTATAGGGCAAAGGATAATGTTACAGATATTGGCAAGCCATAAGCTACGCATGGCGATCGCCGCATCACCAGCACCGCGAAAAATTCCATTCAGTAAAAACAGTAACATGATCACCACATTACCTGTGAGCATGATGCGTGCATAAGAAGCGCCCATGGCCAATACCTGCGCATCGCCACCCATGAGCGACAATATTTTTTCTGCAAAAAAGAAACCGGTGCAACTGATCAATATGGTAACGATAAAACAAAGAAGGGCCGCTTGCGCGCCGGCTTTTGCGGCGCCGTCGTAATTCTTTTCGCCTACACGCCTTGCTACCATTGCGGTTGCACCCATGCTTAAACCGATGGCAACAGAATAAACGATGGTAAGAAAAGATTCTGTAAGACCTACAGTAGCTGCTGCGCGGGGGCCGAGTTTACCCACAAAAAAAATGTCTACTACGGCAAAAACAGATTCCATGCACATTTCCAGTATCATGGGAATGGCGAGTAAAAAAATGGCTTTGCGGATGCTGCCTGTTGTAAAATCCTGGTGGCCGCTGTTCAATGATTCTTTGAGATAAGACCACAATGATCTCTTGTTCTTATGATTTGTATAAGTATCCATTACGTTAATAAGATTAAATAAATAAAATAGAGAACACCCACACCCATGGGTATTGGGGCAAATCGGGAGAATGTGAACTTAAACGTATAAAAGGTCTAAGCCCTGCTTAGCTGTTCATCGGCGGAAAATTCGTAAATGGATGCTGCGTTTGTTTTTTATGTAACGCTTAGCGGGGCGAAAATAAGAAAAATGGGGAAATATCAATGTCTCAGCTTGAAAATTAAAAACAAATCAAAACGGCGCCTTGAAAACTTTGCGTGAGAAAAATGCAGGCCGTGGCTCTGTAATGTATAATCCGGGAACGTAGCGCCGGGAAGAAACGATGGCCTGCTTTTATACGTACCTGTTACATGAATGTTTACGGACTGGTAGTGAAGTATTATACCCGTTTTGTTAAGTAATACCTTTGTGTGACTGATGAACCAATATCAATTTTATAGATCAGTACTTTCTATTTCCGCGTTATTACGGGCGGATAGGATTGTGTGCAGGGCTTCCTGCGGAGTAAAACCGGCGCGTATATTTTTATTGGTTGCGATGATGTTGCCGTTTATTGTATCGGCGCAGGTTGATGCGGGGGGTATTGCAAAAAGCCAATGTATCACATCAGGCTCAATACCTTCGCTGTTTACTTCTTTGAGAGATGCGGCCGGAAGCGGCATAACAATAACATGGGAAAAAACAACTGTTGACAACACTTTTACATCAGGTGTTTCAACCATTGCAACCGGAGTGCAATCGTATCAGGAGGCGGCTGTTGCCGTAACAACTTATTATCGAAGAGTTGTTACCAGTGGCGGGGTTCCCGTTTATAGTAATGTGATAACAGTTAGTATTGTTGGCTCAGTTGTTAACCCAACATTTAATCCATCCGTGCCACCTTTCCCCATTATTTGCCAGGGAACAACAAGCTTCCCGGTAAATTATACCACTACCAATACCCCTGATCAATATTCTATAATATGGGATGCAACCGCAGCGGCGGCAGGTTTTACAGATGCAGTAAATCTTACACTTGCAGCAACACCGGGAAGTTTTAATGTAAGTGTTCCTTCAAATGCACCGGCGAATACTTATAACGGAACGTTGATAGCTGTTAATACAGGAACCGGTTGTACCGTTTCAAATTCTTCTTCTGTTTTAATTAATCCATTGCCAACAGTAAGTATCACACCGCCTGCTGCAGTGTGTGCGCCGTCGTCGATTGACCTGACAAATGCAAATATCACAAACGGTAGCACAGCAGATACTTACACACGATGGAATGATGCATTAGCAACTTCTTCTTTAACCAATGCGAATGCAGTAACGGCAACGGGTGTATACTATATAAAAGGCACGATCACAGCAACAGGTTGTTCAGTAATCAAACCTGTTACCGCTACGATCAATCCATTGCCAACAGCAACGGTCACAGCGGGCGGGCCAACAAGTTTTTGCGCAGGCGGATCAGTAACATTAACATCGAGCGCAGGAAATTCATATTCGTGGAATTCAGGACAAACATCACAGGCAATTGTTGTAAGCGCCGGAGCAAATTATGCCGTTACGGTAACAAATGCAGCAGGATGTTCACTCTCTTCTTCTGTTACAACGGTAGTTGTTAATCCACTGCCAACTGTAACTATTACAACACCTGCAGCAGTATGTGCACCGGCAACAATCGATCTGACAAATACAAATATTACAACAGGCAGCACAGCAGACACCTACACGCGATGGAATGATGCATTAGCAACTTCTTCTTTAACCAATGCAAATGCAGTAACGGCAAGCGGTGTATATTATATAAAAGGAACGATCGGTGCAACGGGTTGTTCGGTTATACAATCCGTTACGGCTACCATCAATCAATTGCCAACAGCAACGATCACAGCGGGCGGGCCAACAAGTTTTTGTGCAGGCGGATCAGTAACATTAACATCGAGCGTGGGAAATTCATATTCGTGGAATTCAGGACAAACATCACAGGCAATCGTTGTAAGCGCCGGAGCAAATTATGCCGTTACGGTAACAAGCGCAGCAGGATGTTCACGCTCCTCTTCTGTTACAACGGTAGTTGTTAATCCATTACCAACTGTAAATATTACAACGCCTGCAGCAGTGTGTGCACCGGCAACGATCAACCTTACATCGGCAGGTATTACAGCAGGAAGCACGGCAAACTTTTACACACAATGGAATGATGTGTTGGCTGTTTCTTCTTTAACGAATGCGAATGCAGTAACGGCAAGCGGTGTATATTATATAAAAGGAACGATCGGTGCAACGGGTTGTTCGGTTATAAAACCCGTTACGGCAACGATCAATCAATTGCCAACAGCAACGATCACAGCAGGCGGCCCAACAACTTTTTGTACAGGCGGATCAGTAATATTAACATCGAGTGCGGGAAATGCTTATTCATGGAATTCGGGGCAAACATCACAGGCAATCGTTGTAAGCGCCGGAGCAAATTATGCCGTTACAGTAACAAGCGCAGCAGGATGTTCATCTGCATCTGCTGTTACACCGGTAGTGGTTAATCCCATTCCAGCCGTTACTATCACAACTCCTTCCGCTGTTTGTGCACCTGTAACAGTTAACCTTACAACAGCTGCCATCACAAATGGAAGTACACCGGGATTGGTTTACACATACTGGACAGATGCAGCAGCAACCTCATCGCTAACTAATACAACTGCTATAAATACCAGTGGTACTTATTATATAAAAGGAACATCGCCTTCTGGTTGTTCAATGGTGCAACCTGTTTCAGTTATCATTAATACGCTGCCAACTGTAAATATTACCAACCCTGCGGCTGTGTGTGCGCCATCGGTTATTAACCTTACATCTCCATCCATAACAGCAGGGAGTACTGCGGGAATAAATTTTACTTACTTCACAGATGCTGCTGCCGCAAATATTCTCTCAACACCTGCAGCAGTAAGCAGTTCGGGTATTTATTATATTAAAGGGGTATTGCCTTCAACAGGTTGTACACTTATTAAACTGGTTGCAGTAACGGTAAATGCATTGCCGGTTATTAATATCAACAACCCTGCGGCAGTTTGTGAACCTGCAACAGTCGATCTTTCTGCACCGGCTGTAACCAGTGGCAGTTCTTTGAGTACAACATTCACTTACTGGACAGATGCTGCCAATACCATTGCGCTTATCACACCTGCATCAGTTGCCATATCGGGAACATATTATATTAAAGGAACTGTTGCAGGCAGTTGTTCCGCATCAAAACCGGTTTCAGTAATGATCAATCCATTACCAACAGGTGTATTGCAGCCGCCATCTGTTACATATATATGTGATGGCTTATCGCAAACACTTACCGCATCCGGGGCAAATAGTTATCAATGGTATCTTGATCAAAATATTATCACCGGCGCCACTGCTGCCAGTTATACAGCAACGGTTGGCGGAAATTATACTGTGCAGTTTGTTTCGAAAGATGGCTGTACCAGGAATGCAGCCAATGCCATTGCACTTGATCTTTTTGTAAAACCAATCGTTGCATTTAATGCCGACAGCCGTTGTGCCGGATCGCTTATACATTTTACGAACAACTCATCCTATGCATCTTCAGGAACCGTTTCCTGGTTATGGGATCTTGGCGATGGGTCTTTTTCCAATAATTTATCAGCAACACATATCTATACTTCAGCAGCGGATTATGCGGTAGTATTAACTGCAAATAATATATCGTGCCCAAATCTTACAACCGCTGCAACCGTTAATTATTCTGTTGAAACAGCATTGCCGGGTATCCGTTATGATACGATCTATTCTATCGGCAACAGATCATTCATCATCAATGCACGCTCCTTTGGCGTGGGTTATTTGTGGCAGCCTTCAACAGGGTTACGGAATGCTGCTGCACAATCAACCATCATAAACCTCGACAGCAGCGTGTCATATACGGTTGCCATCACCTCGGCAGCAGGATGTGTTACAACAGATTCTGTTTTTGTTAAGATAACCAATGATGGCGAGATCTATGTCCCGCAAGGCTTTACACCCAACGGCGATGGTATGAATGACCGTGCATACCCGATACTGATCGGAATAAAACAGCTGAATTATTTTAAGATATTTAACCGCTGGGGTAATATCGTTTTTCAAACAAATGATGCAGCACCTCAAAACGGATGGGATGGAAAATACCTGGGTAAGATGCAACCCACCGGAACATATGCATGGATAGCGGAAGCAATAGACGGGCACGGAAATATTATTCGCCGTGGTGGAAATATTCTTTTACTTAAATAGTTGATCCAGCCGGAATGTTCAAACGAACCAGACATATTATACTGCTTAGTTTTTTTATGTGCGCGAGTTATATAAGTATTGCACAGGATCCGCATTTTTCGCAATACTTCAGTTCGCCGCTGACATTCAATCCCGCATTTACAGGATATTTTGAAGGGTCAAGCCGGCTCACCGCAAACCTGCGCAGCCAATGGGCCAACGCAGGCGATACCTATGCAACCGGTACCGTTTCTTATGATACGAAGATCATGAAAACAAAGATCAGCGGCAACGACCGCTTGGGATTGGGTGTGCATGCATTGTATGACCAATCTTCCGGTGGCATTTTTAAAAACACTTATCTCTCACTGTCAACCGCATTTAACAAAGGCCTTGATGCGGAAGGCAATCAAAGTATAGGTATCGGCATACAGGCAACATTTGCACATAACAGTATCGACTTCAATAAAATTTCTTTCAGCGACCAGTTTAACGGAAACGGTTTTGACCTCACTATTCCAAGCGGCGAAACAATTAATAACCGTTCTGCTTCTTATATGGATCTGAATGCGGGTGTTTTATATAATTATAAAGATGAAAGCGGCAACCAGTTTTCATTTGGTGCGGGTATTTTTCATTTGCTTACGCCAAAACTTTCTTTTTTTGCAGGAAACAATAACTCCGTTCAACCGCGCTATACAATTCATGCCGGCGCCGGTTTTAATATGGGAGAGAATGATGATCTTTTTATAAGTGCGCACACAATGCAACAGGGAGGAGCCAGTGAATACGTGATCGGCGGGGCGTATGGGTTGGGTATTGGTACTAGCGGTATGTCGCTTTATTTAGGCGCATGGGTACGTGCAAAAGATGCAGTATACCCATATATAGGATTACGAACACCCGATTTTCAACTGGGATTAACGTATGATATCATCACATCAGGACTCAGCCGTGTAAAAACTTTCAGCGGCAGCAGTGAATTATCTTTTATCTATTATATCAGCGCGAACAGGAAAAAGGGAATACCGTGTTTTTTCTGACAGCAGTGATCAAAGTGTGATCACACTATTGCTTCCGCCATACATATTCGGATGCTCGCTGTCAGCGGCAGGGTCATTGATCCACTCAACAGTATTCACGCGGTACCTGAATTCGTGTTGTGAATTTTTTGGCAGCGATACATCGCAACTAAAACTGCCATCTTTCTTTTTACTCATGATAATGGCATTTTCCCAATCGCTGTTAAGGCCAAGGATCTCAACCGTTTCAGCGTTCTCCGGAGAGAAAGAGAATTTTACTTTACAGTAATCTTTTGTCTTGAAATATGTTTTCTGTATCATTTTTAGGTTGTTTGCTTACCCGTTAATACGGTTTCTTCAAAAAAGTAACCCCTAAAAAAACTAACAACTGTTTAGTAATGAATATTTAATTTATGCTGATGTATAAATGAATGGCGCCTGCCTGTTGTAAGTAAAATAGATTTTTATCTCTCAGCGTTCGAAGTAAATAGAAACGCTAATCCAATGGCACTTTCAGCGGCTCGATCTCATAAAAACTCATCAGGATACCAATGTGTCTTTTATACAACCGGTATTTTCCATCCTTGCTAATCGTAAAACCCGAATACTGCCGGTACACTGAAAAAATAAAATAGTTATCCGTCATCTTACCTTCTGCCATTTCAAAACTGCTGTATTGTTTCCGGCCGGGATTGGTAATGGCAAGGATCGCAACGATCATAAGGATCGCAACAATACTAATTATAATAACTTTTTTTGTCCTGTCCATAACCATACAAATGTATTATTAAGAAACCATTTTTAGAACTCATCTCTGTAATATAGGGGCTGGCACTAATTTTTCATATAAATTCACATGCTCGCCACCCAATTGATATGGCTGTTCACCCTCGCGCTGCCCGTGGCATCCATTGCCTGGACCGTAACCCACGAAGAGATCTTTGCAGAACCCCGTAACTGGTGTATAAAAACATATAAACAGAGTAAATATTTTTTCATCCGCAAATTGCTATACCTATTTACCTGCGAGTATTGTTTCAGCCATTATGTAACGATCTTATTTCTTTTCATCACTCACTATACTTTGTTGTTGCCCGGCTGGCGGGGATATCTGATCGGCGGTTTTGGCATTGTCTGGATCGCGAATATTTATATGAGTTTATTCGCCTTATTGCGCCAGGCGATCAAAGAAGAAAAAACCAGGATCGAAATGGAGGAAAAAATAATAAAGAAGAAAGACGAGTAACTGATTATAGTCCCAGACCTGCCTGCCACAGGCAGGTTAGCAGATTAATATCAATTTCAAAATTTCCAAATCCACAATTCCAAAATTCAATACCCTTCCACTTCCACGATCTTCCCGTAATCAACAAATAACTCTTCTCCATTGGCAATATCACGCGTGGCTTCAAACCATTTGCCGTCTTCAACAGAAATAAGATTGTAATCAGCAGAATGGTTCAGGTAGTTTGCAAAATCCATTATTTTACAACCATGTGCGGGTATAAAATAATGATGCTCGTTGTAGAGATAGTAGGTCTCAATAAAATTTCTTGCATGTTCAGGCAACTGCTCCACTTCTTCCATACCGAGTTGGATCCACCCGCCGGTTTCTTTTGAAAAAATAGTACGGCAGCCTTTGGGAATATTCCGGATAGCAAATACGCCGATGCCTTCTACGGGTGATGGCTTTAGCATCACATAGGTTTCGTGCTGCAGTTCGTGCAGTAATGCTTCTTTTGTCATGATTATTTTTTTTCAGTAATCTTTTGTGTGCCGGAAGATAAATTCTTTTTCACCGTAGAGGCGCTGAGAAGTAACAGCTCTACTCCCAACCCCTAAAGGGGAGTTAAAAGCCCCTTCAGGGGTTGGGGTAAACAAGTAACTCTTACGGAATCCCTGCGCCACCCGGGTAAAAATTTTTCAAACAAAGGACGCACCAAACAATCGAAATAATCTTCTACATTTATCACTCTCAAACCATCCGTTTCTTTCAATTAAAACCAACTGCTGATGTTATTCAGAAAATTATCCTGCTTATTGATTGCATGTTTATGTGTTGCAACAATTTTTGCACAGAACATTCCAACACCCAAAGAACATTTCGGTTTCGCTATCGGCGATAATTACCAACTCGCCAACTATACACAAACAGAAGCCTATTTCAGAAAACTGGCTGCTGCATCGGACAGGGTGAAATTAGTTGAGATCGGTAAAACAGAAGAAGGCAGGAACCAACTGATGCTTATTGTAACATCACCGGAGAATTTAAAAAAGCTGGATCATTATAAAGACATCTCACAAAGACTGGCGCATGCTGAAAACCTTACCGATGAACAGGCGCATGCATTGGCAGCAGAAGGAAAAACAATTGTATGGATCGATGGCGGATTACATGCAACAGAAGTAGTAGGTGCGCATCAGTTGATTCAAACAGCGTATGAACTGATCAGCAGGAAGGATCCTGAAACATTACGCATACTCGATCAGGTGATCATTTTACTTACACACGCAAACCCCGATGGGCAGGAGCTTGTATCCAACTGGTACATGCGCCA
The DNA here is from genome assembly GCA_013289065.1 of Bacteroidota bacterium. Classification (GTDB taxonomy): domain Bacteria; phylum Bacteroidota; class Bacteroidia; order Chitinophagales; family Chitinophagaceae; genus Sediminibacterium. The sequence goes on from JABDAP010000024.1 coordinate 29,009, forward strand.
GGCCGATAACAATAAAAAAACAACGGATCAGTTACCGCGCCTGTATGAAAAATATGCGGGGCATGATAATAACCGCGACTTCTACATGCTGAACCTGAAGGAAACACAAAACATAACACGGCAGTTATTTATAGAATGGTTGCCACAGATCATGTATAACCATCACCAGACCGGCCCGGCGGGTTCTGTTGTTGCAGGGCCGCCGTATCGCGACCCGTTCAATTATGTGTTTGATCCCCTGGTAATGACGAGCCTCGATGCAGTGGGTGCAGCCATGATCAACCGTTTGAATGAAGAAGGCAAACCGGGTTATACGGAACGAGCAGGTTCGGTTTATTCAACATGGTATAATGGAGGATTGAGAACAACAACTTATTTCCATAACATGATCGGTTTGTTAACGGAAATTATCGGAAGCCCAACACCATCCGATATTCCATTGGTGCCACAACGTTTGATCCCGAACAGCGCAACACCATTTCCGGTAACACCGCAGAAATGGTATTTTAAAAATTCGATCGATTATTCTGTATCGCTGAATTATGCAGTATTAAATTATGCGCAGCGTTATCATGATGAGTTGCTGTACAATATTTATAAGATGGGAAGAAATTCCATTGAGCGGGGAGAAAAAGATACCTGGACATTATCACCCAAAAGAATTGCAGAGATCAATCAGTTGTATGAATCATCCCGGACAACTGCCACAACGCCTGCAAGAAGAAATGCAAACCCCGATTCAGCAAATGCGAATGCAGGCGGCGGCGAAGGCCGCGGGCCAAACATCCCGTTGAAATTTTATGATACGGTGATGAAGAACCCGATGCTGCGTGATGCGCGGGGTTATATCATTTCATCCGATCAAAAAGATTTTGCAACAGCCACCAGGTTCATGAATGCATTGATCGGTACAGGTATCACCATTCATAAAGCAACAGCGGAATTTACGGTTGCGGGCAAAACATATCCTGCGGGGTCGTATGTAATTAAAACAAACCAGGCATTCCGCCCGCATGTGATCGACCTGTTCGAACCACAGGATCACCCGAATGATTTTTTATATCCCGGCGGCCCGCCTGTTGCGCCGTATGATGCTGCCGGCTGGACCTTGGCGTATACCATGGGAATAAAATTTGACCGCGTACTCGAGAAATTCGATGGCCCGTTTGAAAGGATCCCGAATGGAGAAATGCAGGTTGTTAAAGGAAGTATTGTTGCAGAACCTAATGCAAAAGGATATTTAATTGATGCACGCGCAAACAGATCGTTCACTATCGCGAACGACCTGTTAAAAGAAGGAATAGAAGTTTTCAGGATCACAGATTCCATTAAGGGAACAGATGCGGCGCTCGGTTCTTTCTTTGTACCGTCAACACCCAAAACAAAAACAACGATTGAAAAAATAATTACAGAATCAGGTGTGGCAGTAAATGCTATTGCCAAACGGCCGGCTGCATTGGAAAAAATAAATCCTGCGCGTGTTGGGTTATGGGATAATTATGGCGGATCCATTTCATCCGGCTGGATGCGTTATATCATGGAGCAATACCATTTTCCTGTTGATATTATTTATGCAAAAGATATCGATACAGGAAACCTCCGCGCGAAATACGACCTGATCATTTTTGCAACAGGCGCTATACCGGCAGTTACCACCGGCACCGGCGGAAGAGGCGCTGGTGGCGGTTTTGGACGAAACGATATTAAACCCGAAGATGTTCCTGAAGAGTTCCGCGCAAGGCTCGGAAGAATCACTGCCGATAAATCAATTCCTGAATTAAAGAAATTTTTAGAAGCTGGCGGTAATGTAGTTACGATCGGAACGAGTACCGGGCTTGCCTATCATTTGAATGTTCCTGTAAGAGATGCACTTGTTGAAATGGTAAATGGACAGGAGAAAAAATTACCCGGTGAAAAATTCTATATTCCCGGAAGCGTATTGCGTGTAAGTGTTGATGCAGCTGATCCTGCCGCATGGGGCATGGGCAAAGAAGCCGATGTATATTTTGATGCAAGCCCCGTTTTTAATATCGCACCCGATGCAAATGCAAAAGGAACCGTGAAACCCATTGCCTGGTTCCCGAACAACAAGCCACTGCGCAGCGGATGGGCATGGGGACAGGCATATTTGCAGGACGGCGTATCAGCATTCGTAGCCAAAGTAGGCGAAGGAAAATTATACGCCTTCGGCCCCGAAATAACATTCCGTTCGCAGACGCATGGAACATTTAAGTTTTTGTTCAATGAAATGTATGTGGCCGCGAAATAATAAATCACAAATGGAATAATAAAACAGCCTTCGTTTTTAGCGGGGGCTGTTTTAGTATTTTAATACATGTGTTACTTGAACAAACTAAATGGATTTTCTTTCGCAAACGCTGCGGTTGCTGGATTTTTTTTAGTTTTCTTTTTCTACCCCTGCCCCTAAAGGGGTTCTTTAATTTCAGAGATTTCGCAAAGAAATTTTAATAACACAACATTATTTTTATTTATTTTAGTGATATGTCATTTGCAAAATATCGGTTTGCTTTATTAACTACTACCATTGTTCTGTCGCTTGCCATGCAGGCACAACAACCTGTATCGCCCGATATGAAAGCCGGGATAGATGCATACAGGCAAAAAGATTTCACCACATCTCTCGCATACTTTGTTAAAGCCGCCAGCCAGGGAAACCGCGATGCCATGTTGATCGCCGGTATGCAATATGCAAGAGGCGAAGGTGTTCCGAAAGACAGCGCCATTTTTGTGCAATGGCTCAACCGCGCAGCAACAGCCGGTAATTTAGACGCCGTTTACCAGTTGGGTTATATGTATGATAATGGAAAATATCTTCCCAAAGATTCTGCACTCGCTCTGAAATGGTATACGCTCGGCGCAGAAGCAGGCAATTCGAATTGCCAGAATAACCTTGGCTTTAAATACAGCAAAGGAAGATGGGTGCCGAAAGATTATGCAATAGCCCTGCAATGGTTCCGTAAATCTGCTGAAGCGGGTAATGGATTTGGAATGGCGAATCTCGGCGAATCATACGAATACGGGCGTGGTGTTCCGCAGGATGATGTTATTGCGCTTGATTGGTATCACAAAGCATACATAAAAAGTAATTCACTTGATGCTGCCTATCATATTGCAAAATTTTATGAAAAAGGTTATGCAGGCTTGGCAAAAAATGAGCAGGCCGCAATGGAATGGTACCAGAATTCAAACCGGAATAATAATAATCCCGGCGCTATGCAACATATCGGCCAGTTATATGAATATGGAAAAGGCGTAACAGCAGATGTAGCTGAAGCTGTAAAATGCTACCAGCGTGCCGCTGCAATGGGTAATCCCTTTGGTATGTATTATTTGGGCAAGCAGCTAAAAGATCCGGCTGCCGCAACAAAACTATATCAACAGGCTGTTGCTGCATTTGCAGCGCTCATCAAGAAAAGTATCAATGATACCGAAAGCATGTGCGGCCTGGCGGTGTTGTACGAAAATGGCGAAGGGGTAGAAAAAGACCATGCAGCTGCCATGCGTTTATATCAGCAGGCAGCAGATTGGGGGGATGAGGATGCGAAGAAAAAACTGAAGTAAAAAAATAGTATCGGGTTCACGATTATTTTTTGTCAACCTGCTTTTTTCCGGCTGTAAATAGTTTTGCTACAGATTCACAGATACCAGTGAAAATCTGTGAATCTGTGGCGGCCGACTTTTGTATCTTATTGAAATGATACAAAACCAATAATCCCCATCTATCCCAAACAAAAAAAGATTTTTTATTTCATCATTACATTTGATGCATGATCACTTTATTAGATAACCCTGCATGGGAAGCATTAAGCAGCAGGCAGAAGCATTTCAACTGCGGAAGCGATACGCTTAAATATTTTCCTGCAGAGGTAGCGCCATTCATTGCCATGGAAAAATGGGATGAGAACGATATGCAGGATCTCATAAAAAATATTCCAGCCGGCAGGCCGTTTTCTTTTATAGCAGCAATACAAAAAACACTGCCGCCGATATGCAGGATCATTTTTACCACACCGCTTTACCAGATGTATTGCCGGGTATTAAAACCATTTGAAGATCCGGGTATAGCGATCAGAAGTTTAGAGGTAAAAGATGTTCCGCAGATGCTTACACTCACAGCCAAAACAAAACCCGGCCCGTTTTATGAAAGAACGATCGAGTTTGGAAATTATATTGGCATATTCAATGATGATGAACTGATCGCAATGGCAGGCGAACGTTTGAAAGTAAATGGATATAGCGAAGTAAGTGCGATCTGTACCAGCCACGAACATTTGGGAAAAGGGTATGCATCTTATCTTTTATCAAAAGCAGCTGAACGGATCATTGCAGAAGGCGATGTTCCTTTTCTTCATGTAAGAACGGACAATGAGCGCGCCATTGAAGTGTATAAGAAAATGGGGTTCGAGATCCGTACAAAAATTGATTTTGCGATCTTTAAAAAAGAATGATCACCGGAATTTATTTTTCATTTCGTATATATTTTTTTGAAACCGCCCGCAAAAATTGAAAGTCTTTATAACCTTCAATTTTATAAGTATGGTGTCTTGACAGAAAATAAATGGGTGTTTCCAGCGAAAGTATAAAAACATTACCGGTAATAAATACTGCAACAGAAACAGCCGGAGCAGGAAAAACTTCCAGGCAACCACATCCGGTTGGTTT
>JABDAP010000025.1 GCA_013289065.1 Bacteroidota bacterium
TGGTCAATAGTAAATGGTGAATGGGCAATGGTTAATAGTTCATAGTTAATAGCATACTTGCGTATTCATCATTCACTATTCACCATTCACTATTCACCATCTCACCTGCAAAACTTCATCTTGCCTCTTAATCGTACTTTCTTACCTTCGCGGCATCATGGAAATTACCGCCAAAACCGCCGAAGAACTTCGCCTTACGGCAGAAGAATTTGAACTCATCAAACAGAAATTAGGACGCGTTCCCAACTTTACCGAGTTATGTGCTTTTAGTGGAATGTGGAGCGAACATTGCAGTTATAAAAACTCGATCAAGTGGTTAAAGACCCTGCCACGTGATGGTGGCCGCATGTTGGTTGCCGCCGGTGAAGAGAATGCAGGTTTAATGGATATGGGTAATGGTTTTGGTGTGGTATTTAAAATTGAAAGTCATAACCACCCAAGCGCTATCGAGCCCTTTCAGGGAGCTGCAACAGGCGTGGGTGGAATTCAGCGCGATATTTTTACGATGGGTGCTCGGCCGATCGCTTCTCTCAACAGTTTGCGTTTTGGAAACCTGAAAGATAAAAAGACACAGCGTTTATTAAGCGGCGTGGTGCATGGTATCGGCCATTATGGAAATTGTTTTGGCGTTCCAACTGTTGGCGGCGAATTATATTTTGAAGATTGTTACCATACCAATCCATTGGTGAATGCAATGAGCGTTGGTATTATGCAGGCGGATAAAATGGTGAGCGCAACCGCATTGGGTACCGGCAACCCTGTTTTTTTTGTGGGCAGTGCAACAGGCAAAGATGGTATTGGCGGCGCTTCTTTTGCATCAGCAAATATTACGGCAGAAAGTACGGAAGAATTACCAGCCGTTCAGGTAGGTGATCCATTTCAGGAAAAAAAATTATTGGAAGCCTGTCTCGAAGTAATTGAAACAGGCGCCGTTATTGGCATGCAGGATATGGGCGCTGCCGGTATCATTTGCTCCACTGCGGAAATGAGCGCAAAGGGCGGAGTAGGTATGCGCATCGATCTTGATAAAGTTCCAACACGGCAAAAAAATATGAAAGCATGGGAACTGTTATTAAGTGAGAGCCAGGAAAGAATGCTGGTAGTGGTTGAAAGAGGAAAAGAAGAAGCCGTTTTAAAAGTGTTTGAAAAATGGGATCTGAGTTGCAGCGAGATCGGGCAGGTAACAGATGATGGCCTGTTGAAATTTTATATGCATGGCGAACTGGAAGCAGAAATACCGGCGTATGAATTAGTACTCGGCGGAGGTGCACCGCAATACACAAGAGAATTTAAAGAGCCGGAATATTTTGCAAAGATCCAAGCCTTTGATATGAATGCTGTAGAAGATGTAACCGATCTGAAAACCGTTGCGGAACAATTGATACAGATCCCGAACATCGCATCCAAACGTTGGGTGTATACGCAATATGACAGTATGGTTGGCGCTGCGAATGCATCTACGAATGCACCGAGTGATGCATCGATCATACTTGCAAAAGGAACAGGCAAGGCATTGGCGATAACGGTTGATTGCAACAGTAAATATGTTTTTGCAGATCCATACAAGGGAGGCATGATCGCTGTTGCTGAAGCGGCAAGGAATATTGTTTGCAGCGGTGGCGAACCGATAGGTGTAACTAACTGTTTGAATTTTGGCAACCCTTACGATCCTGAAGTGTATTACCAATTTGTAAAAGCAGTTGGCGGAATGGGCGACGCATGCAGAAAATTTAAAACACCCGTTACAGGTGGCAATGTAAGTTTCTATAATCAAAATCCTGATGGTCCTGTTTATCCAACACCAACGATCGGGATGGTTGGCATACTCGATGATCTTGAAAACCGCATGACATTGAATTTTAAAACTGCGGGCGATGTGATCGTTTTAATAGGCAAACAACAAAATGATATCGGCTCTTCAGAATATTTGCATAAGCTCAAAAAAACGGAATACTCACCCGCACCTTATTTTGACCTTGAGGAAGAAGTGGCCGTGCAACAATTTATATCAAACATCATTAAAGATGAACTGATAAAAAGTGCACATGATATCAGTGAGGGCGGGTTGGCTATTACTTTATTGGAAAGCGGCTTTCATAATAACCTTGGATTCTCGGTATCAACAGAATCAGCCATGCGGAAAGATGCTTATTGGTTTGGCGAGGCACAGGGAAGAATAATTATTTCCTGCACAAAACAAAATGCAGACCTGATCAGGTACGACGCGAGGGATTTCGGTATTGAGATAACGGAACTCGGAACCGTAACAGCCGGCAACATTGAAGTAAATAACGAAAACTGGGGAAACATTATTGAGTGGAAAGAGAAGTATGATACGGCGATTGAAAAATTTATGCGATAGTTTACTTTATTGCCCCTGCCCCTAAAGGGGTTTAATATATCAGCTGATGAACGAACATAATAAAAATAATTCTCCTGCCTTCTCTTCAGGGGCAGGGGGTGAAAAAGGAAATATCATCATCACCGGCGCAGCCGGTTTCATCGGCTCATGCATGGTTCAGTACCTGAATGAAAAAGGATTGGAAAATTTGATACTGGTTGATGATTTTGGCGTAGAAGAAAAAAGAAAGAACTGGGAATCCAAATCCTACCTGCAAATTGTGGAACGGTATAATTTGTTTGAGTGGCTGCATACACATCAACCCAGGATCGATATTGTGATTCATCTGGGTGCCAGGACAGATACTACTGAATTTGATTATTCCATTCACGAAGAACTGAATGTGCAGTATTCAAAAGATATCTGGCAATATTGCACGCAGCATGCTGTTCCATTGATCTATGCATCTTCTGCCGCAACATATGGCGGTGGCGAATTTGGGTATGATGATGATCATGATGTGATCAAACAACTGCACCCGCTCAATCCATACGGTATCAGTAAAAATGAGTTTGATAAATGGGCGCTGACAGAAGCCTATACAAATCACAGCCACCCGCCACTTTGGACAGGATTAAAATTTTTCAATGTCTACGGCCCGAATGAATACCACAAAGAAAGAATGGCAAGCGTGATATGGCACGCATTCAATCAAATAAAAAAAACGGGTGCAGTAAAATTATTCCGGAGCCATAAAGAAGGATTCAAAGATGGTGAACAGCTTCGTGATTTTGTATATGTGAAAGATGTGGTTAGTGTGATTGAGTGGATGATGGGGGGAATGGTGAATGGTGAATGGGCAATGGATAAAAACGGAATCTATAATTTAGGAACCGGCACAGCCAGAACATTCAATGACCTGGTGAAAGCCACTTTTGCCGGGCTTGACCTGCCGCCGGATATTGTTTTTATCGATATGCCCGAAGATATCCGCGACAAGTACCAGTATTTTACAGAAGCCAATATGAAAAAACTGCGCAATGCAGGCTACACAAAAGAATTCTATTCACTGGAAGAAGGTGTGGGTGATTATGTGAGACGGTATCTTCGGACTTTGAAATACTTTTAGTTGATAATCCATAGACCATGGACTATCGACCATTGACTATCTTCACGCAAAGCAATCGTTATGAATAAAAAAATAGCCATTATCGGTGGCGGTAATCTTGGCGCAGCCATGGCTGAGGGTTTGGTAAGCAGCGGGTTTATTTTACCGCAGGATCTGACCGTTACGAAAAGAAATACCGGTTCACTGAGATCATTGGCAGAAAAAGGTGTAGTGATCAGCAGTGATAATATTGAGGCCGTAGAGAATGCAGACTGGGTCGTTTTAGCGGTAAAGCCATTTCAGATAAAAGAAATACTGACGCATATTGAGCCGCATCTGGATGCTGAAAGGCATGTATTGATCAGCGTGATCACAGGTGTATGGATCAAAGACCTGCAGGAAATTGTTGGGTATGATTTTTCTTTTTTCCGTTCGATGCCGAATACTGCGATCGCTATTCAGCAAAGCATGACATGTATCTGCGCTGAAAATGCAACGGATGAACAGGTAAGCTATGTGACGGATCTTTTTAACCAGTTAGGTAAAACGGTTTTTATTGAAGAGAAACTGATGGATGCCGCAACCGTATTAGGAGCCTGCGGAACTGCGTATGCCATGCGCTACATACGCGCAAACATTCAGGGCGGGATCGAGATCGGGTTTAGCGCCGCAACGGCATCATTGATCGCTGCACAAACCGTGAAGGGTGCGGCCGAGTTATTATTACAAAGAAACACGCATCCTGAACAGGAAATCGATAAAGTTACTACGCCCAAAGGCTGTACCATTGCGGGGTTGAATGAAATGGAACACCAGGGATTCAGTTCTTCGCTGATCAAAGGGATCGTTACGAGTTATAAAAAGATCGTGAATGATATGTGATGAGGATGTGGTTGTCTCCCGGCTGTGTCATATGGCGGTTTTTTATATAAAGATGTTCACGTCAAATTCACATCTGGCCGGAAATGCTGTTTACGTGGGTGTCCTATTTTTTTGGATAAACTTTTTGCTGTAGGTTTGTACGACCTCTGAAATTTTTTACACACGTTCCGTTTTCCCAGGTCAATTTTCTTTGATTTTTACAGGCATAAACAGTTTCCATTTCTGGAAATGAAATAGGCTGTTTGTTGTGCTGAATGAACAAGCCAAAGTACAAGTGTGCGACGCAACGATGCCGAATCACGCACTTGTGTATGGTTCAAAAAAAATAATTAAACGAATAAACTGATCAACCAATAAACGATTTTATGGCCAAATTTATTTTTGTTACCGGCGGTGTAACAAGCAGCTTAGGAAAAGGGATCATTGCTGCTTCGCTCGCAAAACTGCTGCAGGCAAGGGGCCTGAGGGTAACTATTCAGAAGTTTGATCCGTATATCAATGTTGACCCCGGTACGTTGAACCCTTATGAACATGGCGAATGTTATGTAACGGAAGATGGCGCTGAAACCGATCTCGACCTCGGGCACTACGAAAGATTTTTAAGCATCTATACCACGCAGGCTAATAATGTAACTACGGGCCGTATTTATCAAACCGTGATCAATAAAGAAAGGGCGGGTGATTTTTTGGGTAAGACCGTGCAGGTGGTTCCACATATTACTGATGAGATCAAACGGAGGATGTTATTGCTGGGAGAGGACAACAAATACGATATCATTCTCACCGAAATAGGCGGTACCGTTGGCGATATCGAGAGCCTGCCGTTCATTGAAGCCGTTCGCCAGCTGCAGTGGGAGCTTCCGGAAGAAGATGTAATGGTAGTGCACCTTACTTTGATCCCTTACCTGAAAGCGGCAAAAGAATTAAAGACCAAGCCCACACAACACAGCGTAAAAATGCTGAGCGAAACGGGTGTGCATCCTGATATTATTGTATGCCGTACCGAAGAGCCGTTGAATAATGATATCAAACGCAAGATCGCATTGTTCTGTAATGTAAAACAGGAAGCGGTTATTGAAGCGATGGATGCATCAACTATTTATGAAGTGCCGTTATTGATGCTTCGTGAAAAACTTGATTTGATCTGTCTCAAAAAAATGCAGATCCCCGCTTATGGCGAGCCGCAATTAGATAAATGGAAAGGCTTTCTCGACAAGCTGAAATATCCGCGCAGCAAAGTTACCGTTGGCCTGATCGGAAAATATATTGAACTGCAGGATGCCTACAAATCCATCCTCGAAAGTTTTGTACATGCCGGCGCGATGAATGAAGTAAAAGTGCAGGTAGTGAATGTACACAGCGAATTTATTACACACGAAAATGTTGCTGAAAAATTAGACGGGCTCGATGGTTTATTGGTTGCGCCCGGTTTCGGGCATCGGGGTATTGAAGGAAAAATTGTTGCTGTTCAGTATGCCCGTGAAAAAGGATTGCCGTTTTTCGGCATCTGTTTGGGAATGCAGATGGCAGTGATTGAATTTGCAAGGAATGTTCTTGGGTTGAAAGATGCGCACTCGACAGAAATGGATTCGTCTACTTCACATGCAGTGATCAATATGATGGAGGAACAGAAAAAGATCCGCATGATGGGCGGTACCATGCGTTTGGGCGCATACCCATGCGAGATCAAAGAAGGAAGTCTGGCGAATGAAATTTATGGTGAAACAATGATCAATGAACGCCACCGCCACCGATATGAATTTAATAATGATTACCTCGAGCAGTTTGAATCAAACGGTATGATAGCAAGCGGCAGTAACCCTGAAACAGGGCTTGTTGAGATCATTGAAATTCCTTCTCATCCGTTTTTTATCGGTGTTCAATACCATCCTGAACTCAAGAGCACCGTTGAAAGGCCGGCACCATTGTTCGTTAGCTTTATAGATGCGGCCAAAAAATACAACGACAAAAGAAGTTCATTCAAGACAACTACTTTACAGGACGCGATCATCTAAACATTCCATCCTTACTTTTTACCGCAGATTATCACAGAAAAAATCTGTGATAATCCGCGGCTATTCAAGTATTTTCAATCTCTAAAATTCAGGTCATGAAAAAATACAGGTATACGCTTGTTTTATCCGCGCTGTTGTTATCCATTACAACTATTGCCCAACCTCCACAGGGAATAAAATGGACACGCGATGGCAACGGTTATTTTTCTTCTGAAGGCGGCGAGATCGTAAAATATGAATTGCCCGGTTTAACAAAGACCGTGATCGTTAGTAAGGCAATGCTTACACCTAAAAATGTTTCCCAGCCTTTGCGTGTGCGCAATTTTTTCTTTTCCAATGATGATAAAAAAATATTGATCTATACAAACAGTAAAAAAGTCTGGCGTGAAGACACGCGCGGCGATTACTGGTTATTGAATGTGGCTGATAACAGCCTTGTACAGATTGGTAAAACAAGGCCATCATCCTCTCTTATGTTCGCAAAATTTTCACCTGATGGAACCAAAGTTGCCTATGTAAGCGAATACAATATTTATGCAGAAGACATCGCTACAGGTAAAACTACACAACTCACTGTTGGCGGCAGCCGCAAGCAGATCAACGGTACATTCGACTGGGCTTATGAAGAAGAGTTTTTTTGCAGGGATGGTTTCCGGTGGAGCCCCGACAGTAAAAAAATTGCTTACTGGCAGATAGATGCATCAAAAACAAAAGTGCATTTAATGATCAATAATACGGATTCGATCTATCCTTTTATTGTTCCGATAGAATATCCTGTGGCAGGCGAATCGCCGTCTCCATTTAAGATCGGTGTGGTTGATATCACTACTGCAAAAACAAAATGGATGGATATTCCAACCGATCCTGTTTTGCAATCCTATGTTCCAAGAGTGGAGTGGGCAGCGAATAATACTCAACTCATCATTCAACATTTGAATAGAAAACAGAATGAGAGTGATGTGATGCTTTGCGATATCAGTACAGGCGTTTCAACTTCTGTCTACAAAGAAAAAGATCCGGCATGGATAGATTTTATTGCTTTATGGGATGAAGATTATAGTTATGGCGGCTGGGACTGGCTCAACGGCGGCAAAGAATTTGTGTGGCCAAGTGAAAAGGACGGATGGCGCCACCTATACCGTGTGAGCCGTGATGGTAAAAAAGAAACACTTATTACCACAGGTAAATATGATGTGATGGATATCTGCGCGATCGACGAAAAAAGCGGTTATGTATATTTCTTTGCATCGCCGGATAATGCTACGCAGAAATATTTATACAGAACAAAATTAGATGGAAGTGCGGAGGCAGAACGTTTGTCGCCATTGAACCAGAACGGTACGCATGGTTATTCCGTATCACCAACGGGAAAGTATGCGGAACATTCATTTTCCAATTATTATACGCCGCCGTCAAATGAATGGGTTTCGTTGCCGGATCATTCATCTTTAAATGGGCATGCGGTTTTTCATGCAGTGGAGAAAGCAGATTCGGCCAAATCGAATATTCATTTTTTCAAAGTTACATCGGAAGAAGGAGTGGAGATGGATGCATGGATGGTAAAGCCAACAGCTTTTGATCCTGCCAAAAAATATCCAGTTGTATTTTTTGTATACACAGAACCATGGGGACAAAATGTAAAAGATGAGTATGGCATTGCCAATAATTTTTTATACAAAGGCAATATGGCGAATGACGGATACATCTATATCTCTATCGATAACCGTGGCACACCGGTTCCAAAAGGAAGAGAGTGGCGTAAAAGTATTTACCGGAAGATCGGCCTGGTAAACATCCGCGACCAGGCGCTTGCTGCAAAGGAAATTCTGAAGTGGCCATTTGTTGATACATCGCGCGTAGCCGTGTGGGGCTGGAGTGGCGGCGGTTCTGCAACATTGGGATTGATGTTCCAGTTTCCTGAAATTTATAAAACCGGTATTGCTGTTGCAGCAGTGGGCAATCAGCTTACTTATGATAATATTTACCAGGAGCGGTACATGGGATTGCCGCAGGAGAACCGCGAAGATTTTGTAAAAGGGTCACCGATCACGTATGCAAAAAATCTGAAAGGGCATTTGTTATATGTTCACGGAACGGGCGACGATAATGTACATTACAACAATGCCGAAATGCTGATCAATGAACTGATCGCAAACGGCAAACAATTCCAAATGATGAGTTATCCAAACAGGACACACGGTATTTATGAAGGCAAAGGAACTTCACAACATTTGCAGCAATTGTATACGGATTATTTGAGGATGTATTGCCCGCCGGGCGGCAGATAATTATGAATGTTGAATGATGAATGTTGAATGGGCAGACAAGTTTCATTCATAATTCATAATTCAACATTCATCATTCTAATTCTCCTGCTTCGTCAACATATCACGTTTCATATCATCCCACAAACCATCAAAGCTTTTTGTTTTTTCTTCTTTCCAGGTTTTGAGTTCCTGCTGCATTTTTTCTTTTCTTTCGTTTTCAGACTGAATAAAAAATTCTTTGATAAAACCTGAATCCTGTTCAAAAGCAGTTTGGTTATACAATTCTTTTAAAGCGAGTTCTCTTTGATGATTGTTTTTGGCGAGTTCTTTTTCGATCTGTTCGCGCAGCAATACTTTTTCATCATAAGTTCCCTCGGGTAATAATATTTTTGAGATCACCGGCATCAGTTCGATCAACAATAAAATAGCTACCAGCAGATAATACCTGAAAGCCACGGCTGCATTGTCCTTCACTAAATGATTCAATGCTTCGATGCGTGTAATAAATCCATCATTCAGCAGTGTTTCAAACGACGCCTGTTCTTTTTGAATGGATGCATCGATCACAGCAATGGAACTGTCGCTGCTGTTGATCTGCGGGGTGAGCCGTGTTTCTTTTAACCTGTAATCGGCATCCAGTTTTTCATATTCTTTTTGTTTTGCCTGTGCAATATCTTTCAAGCCAATTTTTTTACTGCCGCCGGTACCATCCGTTTCTTTAATAAAAGCATCGCGTGCAGCGGCTACTTCTGCATATTTATTGGCAAGCTCAAACTGCAGGTTGTTTTTTCTTTGTGTTAGCGCCGTTTTCTCAGCATAATAAACAGAATCCTGTTTTTGTTTTTTATCTTTTTTACGCTGTTCATTATCCAGCGACACCTGCACATGAATTTCCTTATCAAACAAATACAATAAGGCAGGCTGCGCCATGAACAGCCCGATAATAAAAGCCAGCACTCCGCGAAACAGCAGTGGCAAAAATCTTTTCTTATTCGCGCGGTTAATTCCTTTGATCAATGAGCGGTCAATGGTGAGTATAATTCCTCCCATGAACAGCCCCATCAAAACAGCCACCAATAAATTGCTTACCACTGTGCTGAAAAAATAGGCCCAGGCAAGCGTTGCAAAGGACCAGGTTCCCAGAACCGTCATACCAACGATCGCATACCTGTTTCGGTCAACCACGCAATCGGCCATTAATTCGGGTTCGGCTGTTGCGAGCCACCATAAAAACCGGGTCCACCTCGTGGGTACATAAGTTTCCCTTTGGGAAATAGGGGTTGTATTTTCCTGCATAGAAATATTTTAGAAGCCAGTAAATTGGTAGAAGTTGGAAATACCCTTGGTTGAAGTGAGGAGCATAAAGAAACGATGAAAAGCCGGTATTTTCTATCAGTCTCAGCGTTTTATAGCTATTTTAACGGCTTTCCAACTTGACGCTTCCAATCTTCGTTCCAAATACTACCTTTGCGGCTCAATAAAATTGAGTATGAAGACGGATAAGAATACGGTCGTTGGTTTTGTATTGCTGGGCCTTTTGTTTTTTCTTTATTTCTGGTACAGCAACAAACAGCAAAATGAACTGCTTGCCACTAAACAAAAACAGGAAGATTCCATCAGGCGTGTTAACGCTGCCAATATTAAACCTGCAGATATTGCAGCTGCAAAAATTGATTCATTAAAAAGAGATTCTGCCAGCAGGGTTTCTGCTGCCGGTGATTTTACTACAGCAGCTATCGGCACCGAACAATTGGTTACGCTTGAAAACAAACTGATGAAAGTTACTTTCACCAGCAAAGGTGCACAGGTAAAAAGCGTTGAGCTCAAAAATTACAAATCAGCAGTTGATGGAAAGAATGTAGTGCTGTCTGAACAGAGCCAGTTAGGTTACAGCATTAATACTTCTGCCAACCAATCTACAGAAACGTCCAACTTAATATTCACGGCATCACAGCCTGTTACCAATCCGGATCAAAGCCAGACGATCAATTTTACACTTGCAGCCGCCAATGGCGAAACCATCACGCATCAATATGTTTTGAAGGATGATGCGTACATGATCGACTGGAATGTGAGTATGACGGGTGCTGATAAATTACTGACCCAGGGATTACTGAATGTAAACTGGCATCCCGCAACTTTTCAACGTGAGAAAACCGCTGCGTATGAAAGACAGATGTCGAACATTTGTTTCTCAGAAGGCAATGAGTTTGATTATATCTCCGCAAAAAGTACACGCAAATTTGAAAAGCCTGTGCAGTGGGTAAGTATCGTACAGCAATTCTTTAACAGCACACTGATTGCAAAGAACAGTTTTACTGCGGGCCAGGTAAACTGGGCGCGCAAAACAGATTCAAGCAATGCATTGGCTACCGCTGATTTTGCTTTGCAGATGAAAGTGCCGGCTGCAGCGTCTGTTACGGTTCCTTTCCAGTTATATTATGGCCCGAGCGATTACAATATCCTGAAGAAACAGGCGCCGGATATGGATAAGATCGTGAACCTGGGAAGGGATATGTATTCATTCGTCCGCCCGATCAACAAATACATCATCATGAATGTGTTTGATTTCTTTGCAGGCTTTGTAAAGAATTTCGGATGGGTTGTATTACTCCTGACGTTGTTCATCCGTTTGGTAACAGCTCCTTTAACATACACCAGTTATTTAAGCGGCGCAAAAATGAAAGTGATGCGCCCCGAACTGGATACATTGAAAAAGAAATTCGGAAGCGATCAGCAGGGCTTTGCCATGGAGCAGATGAAACTCTTCCGCGAAGCAGGCGTAAATCCTTTGGGTGGCTGTATTCCGGCTTTGCTGCAGATCCCTATTTTCTTTGCCTTGTATAGTTTCTTTAATTCAAACATTGGATTACGCGGGCAGGAATTTTTATGGAGCCATGATCTTTCTTCATACGATTCGATCGCACATCTTCCTTTTAACATTCCGGCATTTGGCGACCATGTGAGTTTGTTTACGATCACTGCGGTATTAACCAGCTTTCTGATCTCGATCTACAATATGAGTATGACACCAACACAGGATAATCCTGCGTTAAAGTACATGCCATATATATTTCCGTTCATGTTATTGTTCATCTTTAACAGATTGCCTTCGGCATTGACATGGTATTATACTGTATCAAACCTGATCACGCTCGGATTGCAGTTTGTAATACAGAATTACATTATCAATCATGATAAAATCCTGGCCAAGATAGATGAGAAACGAAAAGCGCCTAAAACAAAAAGTAAATGGCAATCCAAATATGAACAGATGATGGAGAGCCAGAAAAAACTGCAGGACATGAAGAATAAAACACCAAACAAAAAATAACAAAACAGTTCCTGATCATATTTTCAAAGCCCCGTACCTTGTGCGGGGCTTTTTGATTATCTTGGAATGGCACAGATGTTGCGTAAACAGTGAATATGAAAACTTTTCTTTTTGTTGGTTTATTTTCTTTGTTAACAATAATACAAAGCGTAGCACAGCCACGTGTAGTTGCCGACTGCACGATCACTTATGCCATCAGTACAGACGAGAGCAGTGCAGATAAAAATGTAACCGAGTCGCTCAAAGCAAGTACGAAAACTGTTTATATCCGCGGAAACGATAGCCGTACGGATCTGGTGAGCCCTTCATTCACACAATCATTGTTATATAACAAAACAACCGGCAATGCAGTGATACTGCGTGAATTTGGCAACAATAAATTCATGACAAAATTAGATAACGCAAAATGGGCCGCAGAAAATAAGCGATATGATGGAATGGCTGTTTCACTTGCCGCAGCAGAAACCAAAACCATTCTTGGTTACGAATGCAAAAAAGCAGTGATCGTATTAAAGGACGGGAGCGCATTTACATTGTATTATGCAACAGCGATCGTGCCTTCTGTAAAAGAGTTCGAATACCAGTTTAAAGATGTTCCGGGTTTTGTGCTGGAGTTTGAATCGCAGGAAGCCGGCAGCAAGAAAATAAAATATACGGCCACAAAAATAAACCTCAGCCCTGTTCAGGCTTCACGCTTCGATGTTCCGACGAGTGGTTACAGGCTGCTGAATTAGTGTTGCGGAGGAGCAGGCGTTTTAAACTTAGGCGCCTTTACTTTGAATTTGTAAGGATAGAGATAAGAAGTGTTACCGTTATCAAAACGTAACATAGAATTTACTTCAAAACCTGAAGCCGATTCTTTCGAGAATGATTGCGTTCCTTTGTATTGCAGGCTTGATTTGAGAGAAGAAAAAGATAAACCTTTGTGCAAAGCATTCAGGTTCTTTAAAGAGTATTTGTTTTTTGTCTTCTCATCAGCAATGCCGGAGAATGAAAATGCAGCATACGCCACCTGGATGCCCATCGCGAGAAGGACAACAATTGATGCTTTTTTGATATAATTCTGCTTATTCATTTACACAAAAATAGGTATTTCTTAAATATCAGACAATTCTCATTTTATTAACAAACGTTAAGAAAACAAAAAAGTTACCAAAAGTTATCAAAAACCCGAAAAAGATTGCTTTTAAGTGTTAAATTGTATAAACCTAATAGCCGATGCGAGAAAATCCGTACCGCGAAGACCGCGAAGAGCTAAAAGAACTCCTCAAACAATACCAGAATCTCAAGAACGGACGTACCCACTCTTTCCTGGAAGAAGACGCTTTTGAGCGTATCATAGACCATTTTGACGAGAAAGATGACCTGCCCGAAGCGCTCGAAGCAGCAGAAATAGGGCTGTCGCAGTTTCCCTATTCCTCACAACTGATGATAAAAAAAGCCGATCTGTTACTGGCCACCCGTAAATACAAAGAGGCCCTGGATATACTGGAAGTGGCCGAATTGTACGACAGCAGCGACCTGAACCTGTATATCCTCAAAACCGATGCATACCTGGCACTGGATCAACAACCAAGGGCCGTTGAATTACTGGAAGCCGCTTTGCAGTTATTTGAAGGTGAAGAAAGGCTGGATCTTTTATTTGAACTGGCCGATGTATATGATGATTACGAAGAGTTTGACAAAGTATTTGACTGCCTGAAACTGATCCTCGAAGCTGAACCCAATAATGAAGAAGCGTTGTATAAGATCTGTTTCTGGACGGATTTTACAGGCCGCAATGAAGAAAGTATCCGCCTTCACCAACAGATCATTGAAGAATTTCCTTTTAGCGAACTTGCCTGGTTCAACCTGGCAGCAGCATACCAGGGATTGAAGCTGTATGAAAAATCTATCGACGCATATCAATACGCTGTTGCCATTGATGAGAAGTTTGATTATGCATACCGCAACATGGGAGATGCTTATCTCCGTTTGAGAAAATACAAAGAAGCGATCGAGGTATTGGAAAAGGTATTGGAGCTTACGCGTCCTGAAGATGTGATCTATGAAGCGATCGGCCATTGCTATCACCGCATGGAAAACTATGCGCAGGCAAGGTTTCATTATAAGAAAGCGGTGCACCTGAATCCTGACGACAGTAAGCTGCATTACAAGATAGCCGTAACCTATATGCTGGAAGAGCAATGGCAGAGCGCTGTGAAGCAGTTGGAAAATGCGATGCGTATTCAACGCACAGTGCCGGAATATAATCTCGCGATGGGTGAATGCAAAATGAACCTTAACCAGTTCAAAGATGCGATACAGTATTTTGGTGCAGTGGTTCGCCACAAACCCAAAAATGTTGCGGGATGGGAAGCATTGATCCGTTGCCTGATCAAAGCAGAATTTTATGAAGAAGCCATTGAACAATGCAATGCAGCAATGAAAGCAACTGATGGTAAACCATTGTTTCTTTTTTATCACAGCACATTATTATTTGCATTGGGCAAAACAAAGGAAGCCCTGCTTAAATTAGAAACGGCGATGGAAAAAGCGCCGAAATTATTAAAGAAATTCATAGAGCTTAACCCATCTATCCTGCAGAATAACCAGGTGGTTGATATCGTGGCCCGGTATAAAAAGGGCAAAAAAATCTAACCGGTTCTGATCCGCTTTTGAAAAGGCGAATAGTACAGTCGCCTGATTAACGTATTTTCGCCGCGGAAAAAATAATTGCAATGAATTTTAATCTTACACAGATACCCGAGCGTACAGCGCAGCCAAGAGTTGCCGGATTAACAATGGTGATGGACAAAGGGCTCAGCATTAGAGAAGTGCATGATTTTATGGATGTATGCGGCCCGCATACGGATATTGTGAAACTTGGTTTCGGAACATCATTCGTTACGCCGAAGCTTAGGGAGAAGATAGAAGTATATCATTCCTATCATATTCCCATTTATTTTGGCGGCACTTTATTTGAGGCCTTCCTGATACGTAACCAGTTTGATGATTATATCGCTATGTGTAAAGATTATGGTATTACCTATGTTGAAGTAAGCGATGGTTCCGTTAGTATCCCTCATGCAGAGAAATGCGGCTATATAGAAAAACTGACCAAACACGCAACTGTATTAAGTGAAGTGGGCAGTAAAGATGCAGCGCATATCATTCCGCCATATAAATGGATCGAACTCATGCGTGCAGAGCTGGAAGCAGGTTCTTCCTACGTGATCGCAGAAGCACGCGAGGCAGGCAATGTTGGCATCTACCGTGGAAGCGGTGAAGTAAGAGAAGGGCTGGTGCAGGAAATATTAACACAGATACCGGAAGAAAAAATTATCTGGGAAGCGCCGCAAAAAGCACAGCAGTTATATTTTCTCGAGTTGATCGGTTGTAATGTGAACCTCGGTAATATTGCACCAAACGAAGTGATACCGTTGGAAGCCATGCGTATTGGCCTGAGAGGAGATACATTCGATCTTTACCTCAACAAAAAATAAACCATGCGCCGTTTTGGTTTAATAGGTTTCCCTTTATCACATTCCTTCTCACAAAAATATTTTACTGAGAAATTTGCACAATTGGGTTTAACCGATTGTGTGTATGAAAATTTTTCTTTTAAAGACATTGATGAATTGCCTCAGGTGCTGAATACATATAAAGACCTCTGTGGTTTTAATATCACTATCCCGCATAAAAAAAATGTACTTGATTTTTTAGATGAAAGATCGGCTGTTGTTGCAGGGATAGGCGCCTGCAATTGCGTGAATATTCAAAACGGTAAACTCACAGGCTATAATACGGATGTAGTTGGATTTGAACGATCGGCGCTGCCGTTTTTACAACCACATCATTCCAAAGCATTGGTATTTGGTACGGGCGGCGCATCTGCTGCGGTGGTATTTGTTTTGAAAAAAATGGGTATTGCATTTCAATATGTTTCAAGAACCGCATCGCCCAATACTATTTCATATGAACAGGTTGATGAAGCATTGCTCTCATCCCATCACTTGCTGATCAATACAACGCCATTGGGAATGTCTCCGGATGTAGAAAGTTGTCCTGATATACCTTATCAATATCTCACTCCGCAACATCATTTGTACGATCTTATCTATAATCCGGCTGAAACAAAATTTTTAGCGAAAGGAAGATCGCAGGGCGCAACCACGCAGAACGGACAACAAATGCTGGAACTGCAGGCCGAAGAAAGCTGGCGCATCTGGAACAGTTAAAACAGCTGTAAGCGATAAGCTGCTGGCCTTCAGATCAACTTATATATTAACTCAAAGTTTATAGCTCACAGCGTACGTAATTGTATAAAAACAAAGAACCCCGCTCACGCTGCAGGGCTCCCTTATTAAGTTGGGTTAGTAAGTAACAACTTGACTATATAAACGCCTGTGTTCACCTTTTATTGTGTTGATCTAATGTGTACCCGATATTTTTACATCTCGGCAGGCTCAATAAACATTTGTTTTATCCTTGGAAATTCTTTCATAGTGTTTATACAGATCCGCTCGATGGCTTTGGTGATATCTGTAGTGGTTAATTCTTTTTTGAACACAGCGATCACCTGAAGCACTACTTCTTCAGGCGCCATATAAGTTGAGAAATGTTTTTTTATCTGTATGATGTCCGCATCCTGTTCAATTAAAGTGATGATCTCTTTCAATGTTTTTTTTCCGATCGGTTCTCCCAATAGCAGGCTCTTGCTTTCCTGTACAAGTAATAAAGAAATAATGATCAGGATAACTCCGATCAGCATGGAAGCAATGCCATCGTAATATGGATTTTTAAACAGGTGCCCGAGAAAGATCCCAAGGAAGGCAATAAGAATACCAAGTATATCGCCTAAATCACCAAGTAATACAATAAATGTTGCAGGATCCTTGCTTTGTTTCAATGCTTTCCAGAACGTTTGCCTGCCGCGTTCTTTATTAAACGCTTTGAAAGATGCAATGGCAGAAACAGATGTAAATAAAAAAGCAATAGTTAAAACAATATAATCCAGTCCGAGGTTTTCCTGTAAGGTAGGGTGCTGAAAACGGATCAATCCTTCATAAAATGAAATACAGCCACCCACAATAAAAATGATCAGTGATACGATGAACGACCAGAAATACATTTCCCTGCCATAACCGAATGGCCTTTGTGCATCTGGTTTTCGTTTGCTTTTTTTAACGCCAAGGATCAATAATAACTGGCTGATGGAATCGATGGTGGAATGAATGCCTTCGGAGATCATAGCCGAACTGCCTGTAATAATGGCCGCGGTAAATTTTGTAATGGTGATGAGGATATCCGTTACCAGCGCTATATAAATAAACAGTTTCGGTTTCATGAGGGATTCATTTGTTCCGTTTATGAAATTACGTATTGGAGAAAATTTTCCCCACCATTGCTTCTCCCAATAGTGTTTATTCTTTGTTCTGCCATCATCACGCTTTTTTATTGGAGGAGCAATTACCGCACCAGTTGTAATAACAGGGAATCATTTTTGCAATCTTTGTGATAGAAAATGCGTATCAAATACCTATTTATCCTGTTATGCTTCTTATCAGTTATCTCTTCAAAAGCGATGGCTAATGATTTGCCCGACAGTGTTCCGCATAAACATTTCTTCCGTGCTTCAAGTGAATTGGTGATGATGGAAGCGCTCCCTTTTTTGTACGACAGGTATATCAAGAAAGCTCCTTATGCATATATCTCCTGGCAAACGGTTGGATATAATCTACATCCTTCGAGCTGGACCTGGGATGATGACCCCTTCTTTACCAATCAGCTCGGCCATCCCTTTCATGGCAGTATATTTTATAATTCGTTCCGGTCTAACGGGTATAGTTTCTGGGAATCTGTTCCCGCAAGTTTTGTAGGAAGTTATATCTGGGAAACCTATGCAGAAAATCAATATCCCGCGCCAAACGATTTTATCAATACCGGATTCGGTGGCTTCATGCTGGGTGAAGCAACACATCGTTTTGCTGCAAAAATGTTTGCCAAGCGCAGGCGTAGTTTGCCAAACCGTGTAGGTAAAATATTTGCTGTGGTGGCTAATCCTATGTATGGGTTTAACAGGCTTATATCGAGCAAGCAGGATAGGGAAGTTCATGAGATCACGGACGATACTACGCGTATAAATGCTGAATTCGATATGGGCGTGCGAAAATTTAATGTGAACAGCAGCAATGTTTTTGGTGATAGGCATACGGGAATGTATGGGCGTGTAAGGTTGCAATATGGTTCGCCTTTTCAGCAATACCGGGAGCCGTTCAGTAATATGTCTTTGTTGGTAGAAGTGGGTGAGGACGATACATCGAAATTAAATATCATCAGCGCGCATGGCTCACTGGCCGGATGGAAAATCTATACAGACAAATTTCAGCATGTGGCCATACTCTCTGCCGATTATGATTATATCAGGAACGAATCATTTTTTTTCAGCGCAGAAAGTATCAAGATGTCGGTGTATTCCATATTTGACCTCGCGCATAAAATAACCATCAATACTAATATCGGTGCGGGCCCTATCATACTTGCTGCAATACCGGATAGTTATCGTTACATCGACAGGAACTATGATTACGGTCCCGGCCTTGCGTTCAACGGTAATGCGCGTTTGTCCATTGCGGATAAAATTTCATACAGCATCGGTTATAATGGCCGCTGGATGTCGTGTATCGACGGGCATCATTCCAATTATTACCTCAGTTCATTTACGAACGAGATCAATGTAAAACTGTTTAACCAGTTTTCGGTAAGCGCCGCGTCAGGATATTTTCATCTGCATGGAAATTACCGCGATCATCCGGATACTGATAATATCTATCCATATGTAAGATTATCTGCGAGGTATAGTACGAATTTTTAAAGATGTTCTTCAGCAGGTATTGTGTGGCAGGACAGGAATGTCAAAACAGAAGTTATTTCCGATCTGTGAATCCGTTGTGAACAATTACCCGGCTGATAATTTTTTGATCACTTCATCCGGTACGGCTACTATCTTTTTTTGTGCATAATCAAAACATAACATGCCGGTTTTTGCTTTTCCCGCCAGTAACATTTCAGCACTCTGTATCAATTCTATTTTATACAAAAGATCAAAACCCAGTTTATCAAAACCATCTGCTGCTACCGAGATCTTAACGGCATCGCCATAGTTCAGTTCTTTTTTATATTCGATTGCCACATCCGCCATGATCAGGCCGATACCTGCAATAGATAATTCTTTATAACCAAATGATAATAAAAACTGTTGCCGCGCTTCATGTATCAGCGAAAGAAAACTGTCGTTCCCCACATGCCCCCCATAATTCAGATCCGTGATGCGGATAGCGATTGTTGTGGAGAAAGAAAAATTATCGGGGAGTCTTATTTTGATTCGGTTCATGGGTTTTATTTTTTTCCGCAGATTCGCAAACTCGATCCTGGCAATCTGTGATAATTAATGATCATGCAGAAAGGCGATCAATTTCGCTACGGCTTTTTTACGGTGGCTGTATTTATTTTTTTCATTCATTGTCATCTCGGCAAAACTAATGGCAGCGCCATCCGGAACAAAAACAGGGTCATATCCAAAACCCTGCAAACCCTTTTGCTCTTCTGAAATATTTCCTTCGCACACACCTTCGAATAAATATTCTTTATCATCCAGTATCAACGATATCACGGTTCTGAATTGTGCTTTGCGGTTGTTGATGCCTTTTAAATTCAGTAACAGTTTATCAATGTTATGCTGAAAGTTGCGGCCGTCACCGGCATAGCGTGCACTTTTTACACCGGGTTCGCCATTCAATGCGGCTACTTCGAGACCGGTATCTTCACTAAAACAATTTTTACCGGTAAGCCGGTGGATCGTCTTTGATTTTTCAGATGCATTGGCTTCAAGTGTATCGTGCGGTTCGGGAATATCAATATCTATTCCTGCTTCTTTGATTGTGATGATGTTAA
This sequence comes from Bacteroidota bacterium, assembly GCA_013289065.1. Classification (GTDB taxonomy): domain Bacteria; phylum Bacteroidota; class Bacteroidia; order Chitinophagales; family Chitinophagaceae; genus Sediminibacterium. The sequence continues at coordinate 19,883 of JABDAP010000025.1, forward strand.
AGAGGTCACCAGCCACAGCGCGTATCTCATCAACTTTGTGCTGGTTGTTTGTGGCGAATACAAGGCTTGTTTTCATATTGGTCAATTAATTCTTTCTTTCACCGTAGACACGCGGAGATGCAGAGATCACGCGACTATTATTTTTTAAACGTTGAACATTTTTTTCAAACACAACCACAGTTTGCTTTTCTCCAGTTTCGCTTCCTGGCTGTTGCCAAGCATATTGTTTAGCGATGGGCTTAGCAGCATCTGGCAGCTATCATATTTTTGCACCTGGTAGTAAGGGATCGTAAATGGAAGTTGCAGAGCCTGCGCCGTTACGCCAAACAGCAATAAAAAACCGGGTGATAGTTTTTCTTTCAGTGAAACATAATCAACAGGGTTGTTATGATGGTTCACGATCGCCACATCGCCAATGTTGAATTTACATGCACCGAGTATAGACGATAAGAACTGTAAAGAATCATCGGGAAGGTAAACCGCTTCTTTTTCATTAACCACAAGGGTAATTTTCTGTAAATTGCTGCCCAGGTACCAACCGGTTTCCGTAACTGTTTTCCCCGGTATGGTTATTTTATTTCCTGTCTTCGGTTCTTCGCCCGTTATTACCAGGCTGTTCCTGTACAGGTCAGCAATAAGGAAGTCTGGTAACTGGATATTTTCTGAATTCATGCGTAATTGAAATATTAACGACCGTTAGTTTTCAAATTTTTTGTTTATTTGCGTTCAAATATAAAACTATGGTAGCAGCAGGCATACACATTTCGAAAGTTGAGACAAGTAAGTTACAGGAAATGACCCTTGAAAATCTTCCCTTTGGGCGTTATTTTACAGATCATATGCTGGAAGCTGATTTTGAGAATGGCGAATGGAAAAATGTGGAGATCAAACCTTATCAGCCGCTGTTATTAGAGCCATCATTGGCCGCTTTACATTATGGACAGGCAATATTCGAAGGTATCAAAGCATATAAAGATGCCGATGGCAATGCCGCTATTTTCCGCCCGCTGGATAATTTTAAACGTTTTAATATTTCTGCAGAGCGGATGAACATGCCTACCGTTCCGGAAGAAATATTTATGGAAGGAATGCATACGCTGATCGAATTGGATAAGAACTGGATCCCTTCTTTGCCCGATCATTCATTATATATCAGGCCGTTCATGTTTTCATCCGACCCCGTGATCGGTGTGAAACCTTCAGAGAGTTATAAATTCATTATCATATTAAGCCCGACCGGCCCGTACTATTCCACCCCGATGAAAATTTACGTGGAAGAAAAGTATACACGCGCAGCGCCCGGCGGTGTTGGGTTTTCAAAGAACGCCGGAAACTATGGCGGCAGCATGCTGGCAACGGCGCTAGCAAAAAAACAAGGTTACGACCAGGTTCTCTGGACCGATGCATTCGAACACAAATACCTGCAGGAAGTAGGAACCATGAATGTATTTTTTATCATTGGCAATAAAGCCATCACGCCATCTTTGGAAGATGGAACTATCCTGGCCGGTGTTACACGCGATAGCGCCATAACGGTCCTGAAAGAAATGGGACTCGATGTTATCGAAGAAAAGATCAGTATCGATGAATTGATGGATGCACATAAAAACGGGCAGCTACGTGAAGTGTTTGGTACAGGAACAGCCGCCACTATTTCAATGATCAAAGAACTGCGCTATAAAGATTACACCATGCATTTTGATACTGCCACATGGACGATCGCACCCGAATTAAAAAAACGATTGAACGCGATCCGCGAAGGAAGAGCCGCTGATACGCATGGATGGATGTATAAGATCTGATTTTTTTCATGCAAAGGCACAAAGTTATTCTTTGCGCCTTTGCATGAAAAAATCTATGCTACCCTTTTATTATTTTCTGCGTACTTATGTCACTTCCACACGTCACTTCTACAAAATAAACCCCCTTCAATAATCCTCCAACAGGAATAATTACCTGCCCTTGTTTTTGCATACCCATCGAGATCGTTTTTATCAATTTTCCCGAGAGGTCGAATAGCCGGATAGAAGTATTACCCATTTCAGCAGCAGTAAAGCTTACAGTGATCTTATCTTTTGCCGGAACCGGATCTATTTTTACGATCATAGTTGATTTAATGATCGTGTCTGCTTTTTTAAATGAACTGATCTCAAACCGGTTATTCCCAACACTTGCCGTATCATCGGTTGTTGTAAACAGATAGATGCTGTCTTGTGCAAGTTGCATCCATCGGTTCAAAAACCTGTCGTGTAACATCAATGTATTGGAAGGCGGCAGTTTATTCTTTGCAATACTTATGCTGAATATCCTCGGCTCATTTGTTTGCAGGCCAAGTGGGATGGCCGATTCATTGGTTATAGGCCTCGCATCAATAGATAACATTTTTTGTTCTTTACTGATGCTGTAAAAATTCACATCACTGTTTAAAAAATTTCTCTGCATCATTTTTATCAAAATTCGTTTTGGCGCTATCCATTTCAAATAAAATAAGCCTGTCCCAAAAAACGCTGTCGCTCATTAATCGTAGCTCAACATAAAAGATATCATCAAGGCCAACAGCAGGTATGGTATCAGAAAATGCTTCTGTTGATTTACAGTTTTCTGTAAATAATAATTTATTATTTGCGGTACCATTTGCTTTGGCAATAAATGCATCGAACGGTTGAATGATATTTTTGCTTCTGAACGGAAAACTTGTATAGCCGCCGTTCTTTCCTTGGAAGGGGTTCCATATCCAGTAATTATTTCCAACATCGCTTCCTTTGGTAATTCTGGAAAGATCTATCGGAGATGCATAAGGATTGGCTACAACATTATACCCTGCATAGATATCTTTTATTAAAGGAACTTCCTGGTCGCCGGTGTTTATGTTGCCTGATAGTTTTATCGTAACAGGTTGTGGTAAATAAGTTCCATTCTTCCCATCACCGGGGGGGCGTTCCGTCCAAACCCTGTCCCGGCCGGCCTCTTACCAGTATTCTTATTCCCTGGTATCTTTTCCATGCGTTGTCATTTTGCCCATTCGTGTTGGTGAATGCGGCCCATCCTGCATCAACACCCGATGAATCGTTTCCGGTAACGGCATTATAACTGAATGCGGAAGGCTGATTGGTAGCAGTAGTAATAAATCCATTGGCAGACCCACCGGCGCCTGTAATATCTATGCTGTCTTTCATCATCGATAAACCAATTGCATCTGTAAAAGGATGGCCTAATACATAAAATGCACGCCTGCCGCCTTTGATAAAATGTTCCATTGAAATATTACCAGAAATAAATGTACCGGCAGCAGAAGCGCCGATCGATGCATTTTGTTTCAGCATTAAATGATCATTTGTTTTTATTGACCCGCTGTTAAGCAGGAGTGTGCCGGTAATATTCATATCATCCGAGATAGAAACACCTGTATGATTATTGATGATACAATTCTGCAAAGAACTATCTTCGAAAAAACTACCCGCAATGTTTTGTAAAGAAGAACCGTTTAAAATAACTGTTCCGTTTTTTCCCTGAATAAAATTGGGCGTGCTGTTCATATTTCCATACACTTCTATGATACCGTTTATTTTTAAGTGTGCATTTGATATGGTTAAATGACGGCACCAGGCTGTATCTTTTATCAATGGCTCATACAAAGTATTCGCAGTAATAAATACATCGGTACTGCTGTTGGGAAGAAAATTGTTGCACCAGTTATTTGCATTCTGCCAATCGTTGTTACTGCTTCCTGTCCACAAACCATTTTTAAACACAGTAACTTTTAACGGAAAAGAAGTATCACTGCAGGTGCCCGATGAAATTTTTCTTCTGAACCAGGTTGTTGTATTCAATGCTGATGGAATGTATTGCTGTATTGCATTTGAACCGGGTGCAGCAATAAAATGTAACGAATCTGTAAGGGTTGCCAACTCCCATATATATTGATATGTTCCATCGCCGCCGGAAGGAGCGGAGCCAAAAAGTGAAGCAGGGGTTTGATCTGTGCAGATCATTTGCGATGAACCGATAAGATTATTCTGTATGGCAGGTTGAATAATAACAATGATCATTTTCTGCGAAGTATAAATGCCATCTGTTATTTCTGTAATGATCGTATCTGAACCATATTGATTTGCAAAGGGTTTGTATTCGATTCCCGCAGGAATGATATTTTTTCCATTTGATGTTGCGGCAGCTGTCAGGGTTGATACGCTTCCGGTTCTGCCACCGGATCTTATTTTCCAGCTTACCAGTTCACCCACTTCATCATCACTGATTGAAAATACATTTGAGATGATAACGGATGAACCATTTTCGCAGAGATAAATTGTTTCGCTGTTACCTGTGGTAAACACCGGCGCCACTGCATCGATCTTTATGGTTGAAATGGCCGGAGGTGTTTTAAAAGATACTATCGCCCCGTTGCCCGCAGAGTCTGTGATGCTGCTGCTTACAAAAGTTATGATGGATGCGATGCCAATGCCGTTCTTATCCAGATCGCCCGGCCGGATAATATACCGGAACAGCAGGTTTGATGAACCGGATCCCGACACATACAAAATATTTTTCTGCACACTTCCTATCGTCAGTTTTATTAATGGCGTGTCTGTCTTTACTTGTACCATAACAGTTTCTGAAAAACCAAATGCGAAATTGAGTGTATCGCCTGTTTTATAAATAGCGGCAGCAGGAATAATTATTGTATTGATCACCGGCGCAACAGCATCAATTAAAATATCCTCTGCAGATAATGTACTGCTGAAACTTACCGAAGCAATATTTCCTGCCGGATCTTTTATGGCCGCATTGTTGAGTGTGATAATGGCGGCAGTTTTTATTCCGTCGGTATCTATATCGCCTGCTGCAATAATATACCTGAATAACAAACTGTCTGAGCCACTGCCATATTGATATGCAGCGGTTTTTGATTTGTTGCCAACAGTCAATGAAACAGTTGGTATGCCTGTGTTTGATACAATGATTTTTTCATTGAACCTCGCAACAAAACTCAGCGTGTCGCCGGATTTATACAAACCCTTTGCAGGATTTCTCATCACAACAATAAAAGGTTTATTCGCATCGATCGCATCATTGGATTGTGAAACGGGAACCTGGTACAAAGAAATATTTCCTGCCGAATCTGTCAACGAAATAGAAACAGGAATATCGGAAGTTGCATCAACATCGTTGCCTGCATTGCCGATAATAAATGAGCACGTATAAATACTGTCATTCTTTTTTGAAAAAGATGATAAAGCGAATCCGCTAACATTTCCGGATAACATTTTATAGAGATCCGCATCAGGCTTTACAAGAATAGTTACAGGGATCGTATCACCGGCCTTCATTGTTTTATCAGGAATGAAAACCGAATGTATTTGCGGCGCCGTTTTATCAATAAGGTAATAATTACTGGTAAAAGGCTTGTTGTTCACAGGTATCGATAAGCCGGCATCATTTATAAAACTTAATGCAAGTGTTCCATCGCCTGTTCCTGTTGCAACAGTTACCGAATAAGTATTTCCCGATCCGGAAATGCTGATAACCGATGCACCCGAAATACTATTAGATGAAATGGAAAAATTCGCAGCCGATAAACCTGAAATATTTTGTGCTGTAACGATCTTAAAATTTACAACGCCTGCATTTGTTTTTCCGGTTGTAACAGTATTGAATGAGTTGATCATTGTTTGTGTAACGATCCGGACGGTATCTCCATACGCGATCCCGCCGCTATTGATCGCATAAGCCCTTGCATATAATACTACACCCTGTGGTAAACCTGTTATCACCTGTAAAAAAATACCGGTACCGTTTCCGGCAATGACCTTTGTATTGGATATGGTTGGATTAATCGTTGCCGACCAAACGATACCCCGCTCAGTAACTGCTGCACCTCCCTGTGCCGTTACGTTTCCGCCGATAGTAGCGGTGTTGGTAGCAACTGAAAATACAGCACCCGTTGTTACTGATGGCGGGCTGACTGCTGTTGTAAAATTTTGTATAACACCCTTAACAGTTCCATTTGTATTATGTGAACTGATCCTGTAATAATAGGTAACGCCGGATAATAATCCGTTTATCGCAGCAGATACATTTGTAGTACCTGAACCAATCCGCAAAGTATCAGGAATAGCATGCACAGATGTTGCAGTTAAAAAAGCATTCAGCGTATCGTACTCAAACAAAACAGAAGTGGTTGCATAATTATCATTTACCGATCCGTTTAGTTGGGCCGAATTGATTGTTATCGCTGAAGCAGTTTGATTGCTTACTGTTGGTGCAGCACTTGTCAGCGAAGCGGAAAAAATAAAATTATCGATGCCGGCTGCATCATCGCTTCCTGTTTCATCTGCATCATCCCAGCGTAATAATAGTTGTTCTCCCGCTTTCCAGTTGATGCCGCGGACTGTATAAGAAACCGCCTGCTGATTTTCCGGAAGGTTTCCATTTAAACTGGCGGCAGAACTGGTGGTGATAATAGAATTAAAATTGAGGTTTGTTTCATCTGTCAATCCCGCCTGGTCAATATTGGACATAATCCCGGTCTTATAATGAAACGACCAGATATTTTTATTGGCCGAACCACCTTTTCTCCATTGTTCTGCTGTAAAACTTACCGTAAAATTGTTGAGAGGGCCGCCCGTTTGATTTGTGAATACCAACCCCATTGCATATATCCCGGTACTTGATGCAAGTGAACCCAATGCCCTGTCTGCTGATCCTGAGCTGCCCAGGCTATATACACCGTTGCCGGTAGAAGATCCGGTTCCTGCGGCAAAAGAAGCATTTGAATTGCTTCCTGATAGCATCAGTATCTGCCAGCCATCCATATTGCTGCCATTGATGGGAGCGCTATTTAGGTTTATTGGCCCCTTACCGGTCAGTGAAAAGCTGCCGTTTGCCGGAAGCCCGTCAAACATTTGTATGTATTGCGCACCAGGCACGGTATATAAAACAGGATTGACAGATGCTTGTGCCCTAACTGAATTTACCTGCCCAATGATCAGTAAAGGGATAGTGAATAGAATACCTCTCATAGAATGCTGTATTTTGATCCGGTTAATGAATCAGCCCACAAAAGAGGTTACGGCATCAAATTAGCGCAGGCTTTTTGAAATTCAATACCCGTTGTGGAAAAAGGGTTATAAAACGGGTTTGAATAAGGTAGATCCAACCGTAATTAAGCCACAAAACGTAGTTACTGAACAGTTGTTTTTACAAATACCTGTCTGCTTTTGCTTCACTATCAGGAAAACTTTGGAAAACATTTTGGATTTTCGGTTTCAGCCATTACCTTTGCCGTCCGAAATTTTAAACGGTTTAGAATGCCTACAATACAGCAATTAGTTAGAAAAGGTCGCGAAATTATCAGGGCCAAGAGTAAGTCCAGGGCTTTGGATTCCTGCCCTCAGCGTCGTGGCGTATGTACACGTGTGTACACAACCACGCCCAAGAAACCAAACTCGGCTCTTCGTAAAGTAGCGAAAGTGCGTTTGACCAATAAGATCGAGGTGATCGCCTATATCCCGGGTGAGGGCCATAATTTACAGGAGCACTCTATCGTATTGATACGTGGTGGCCGCGTTAAGGATCTGCCCGGTGTACGTTACCACATTGTTCGTGGAAGCCTTGATACTGCTGGTGTGAAAGACCGTAAGAAGAGCCGTTCTAAATACGGAACAAAGAAAGAAAAGGCAAAAAAATAGTCAGTTAATTCACTAATATTATAATTCGCAAATAACATGCGTAAAGCACAAGCCAAAAAATTACCCCTCGCTCCGGACGGACGTTTTAACGATAAACTGGTTACCCGTTTTATCAATAACCTGATGTGGCAGGGTAAAAAAAGCACTGCTATCAATATATTTTATGATGCAGTTGATAAAGTAAGCAAAACCAGTGGGGAAGATGGATATGAAACCTGGAAAAAAGCTATTGCCAATGTTACCCCATCTGTAGAAGTTCGCAGCCGTCGTATTGGTGGCGCTACTTTCCAGATCCCTGCTGAAGTCCGTGCTGACCGTAAGATCTCATTAAGCATGAAATGGCTGATCCGTTATAGCCGTGAAAGAAATGGCCGTACAATGGCTGATAAACTGGCCAACGAGATCATGGCAGCAGCAAAAGGTGAAGGTGCTGCTTTTAAAAAGAAAGAAGATACACACCGTATGGCTGAGGCAAATAAAGCGTTTTCCCACTTTAAGGTTTAAACAATATACTTCGCACAATATTTTCTACAAAGCCCCGGTAATTACCGGGGCTTATTTTTTGCATTTAAGCCAGAAATTTTTGTTGTGAATGGATGTAATAAAAAAAGAAAAACCCTCTTTTTTCTATTAACCTACGCTTTGTAGTTTAAATACTACAATTATTTTTTAAGTTAAATAATTGATTTCCAATTATTTATAAAAAAAATCAAAAAATTTTCAAAAAAAAATTTCTAAAATGCACTACATGTCGTGTATACGCACTACATTTGTAGTGTAATCACTACTAAGTGAGGGAATAAATCCCGAAACCAAAGTGAAAACATCCAATCCATATCCTTGTAAAAGCTAGTCTTTACAATCCAATTTATTCGCGATTATTTGATCCAAAAATGGCAACTCACATTTATCAAAAATCGCTTCCTCTGATCAACCCGGTTCACGGGTTCTCTAAGCTGCACATCGCAGACAAAAAGCATCCAGAAGCAGTAACCGAAAAATCAAACAAACAGATTTTCGACCGAATTGATCTAAATAGAATGAAAACACTTATCACATTTATCACCATCCTGTTTTGCTCTATCCTGTTTTTGGGATGCAGTAAAAATTCGGATACACCTGTAACACCGGAAGCAAAGCTTGCTGCCTTACTTACAGGTTCAGGTAACCGTTACTGGCACTTAAGCAAACAATCGATCAATAATGTTCAGCAGTCTTTAACTGATTTTCAAAAGACATATACAAAAACATACACTGTTGACCCTTCTAAAACCAATGCAGGCGTTTTTACAAATTCAGATGGAACAACCGGTACATGGACAATCACTGGTTCTGTAAACTATGTTGAAAGCTTCGTAAGTGCCGGTGGGGTTGGTTTACAACTGACTTACCTGGTTAATAACATTACTGATAACTCTTTGGATATTCAATACAGTGCCAATAACAAACTTGTAGAAGAAGTATATTATGCGTATTAATAAAGGAACATATCTTTTCATCCTCTTTTTGCTTGCCTGCACTACAGGTATGGCACAGATGAGTATGTCTCCTATCGCAATGTCAAGCAGCGCTGTTACAGTAAGTGGTGGAAACCCGATAGTAATGGACGGTAAGGGCAAATGTTTAAAAGTTTCTTCAGGTCTTGGTGCAATGGAAACAGTTAATAACGCAAAAGGTGTTTTCGGTGCTTCATGTGTTGAAACTGCACCGGTTGCTACAGTGGTTTCTCTTACATCTGTTCAGGTATATCCTAACCCTACACACGGTATCAGCACTTTGAAATGTCAGGGACAGTTTGACGCTAACCTGTCTTGCCAGGTACGCATCATGAGTATCGACGGAAGGACGATGATGAGCAAAATGGTTTTGATGAAAGATGTTCAGGCTGGATACACAATCGATGCAAGTTCATATGCAGCCGGAACTTATGTTGTTAACCTGAGCTTTATGAGCCAGAATTATAATGTGAAATTGATTAAATTATAATAGATCACGGGGAAACGGTGAGTGTATATTCGGTATCTTTGTAGTATGGTAACTACGCTTTTTTACGGATACCTCCCTGTGGTCAGGAAGATTTTTTGTAGCAAGTTTGGCAAAAAGATGTTTACATATCCTATGAAAAACTATTTTTTGGCCACATGTCCTATGAAAAACTATTGTTTGAGGCCGTATCCTATGAAAAACTATTTTACTGTTGTTAGCGGTATATGAGTAATATATTGTTAACTATTAACGTTTTATCTAATGTTTAGTTACTATAAAACTATGTTTATGAAACTTCTGATTAGAAACTTACTGCTTGCCTGCTGCCTGTTTGTAGCGGGTACTGCTGTAGCCCAGCCTCCTGCAGGTATAAATTTTCAGGCTGTTGCAAAAGATGCCATGAACAATGTTGCGAAGAACAGGCCCATTTATGTAAAAATTGCCATTTTTCAAAAATCAGTTGTAAATGGCATAAATGTTTGGGAAGAAGCGTTTGAAACAACATCGAATGACGATGGCCTGTTTTTGGTTGTAATCGGACAGGGAACTAAAACATCCGGCACTTTACTAAGCGGTATCGATAAGATCGATTGGGCCAACGGTCCTTTTTTCGTAAGTACGAAAGTAGCGGTGGCGCCTTCCATTCCTGCACCATGGTGGTTGCCGGCTGATAATTATGTTGATATCGGATCCGTTCAGATGATGAGTGTTCCTTATGCATTGTTTGCGGGTAATGCCAGTGTAACGAATGTTAACACGAGTATTCCTCCCGGCCCGAACAATACTTTTCTTATTACAGATAGTGCCGGCAATGTTAACTGGGCCAAACCTGCCGCCGCTCAGCAATCAGTTACCACCATCACAAACTTTAACCTGAATTTCGTGGTGAGCACGGGAACAAGTATAGATATCCCTGCCAACACAACTGCTGTTGCTTCTGTTACCGTTCTTGGTGTTAGAAAAGGAGATCCTATTCTTGTTACTGCACAGGATGATTACACCAATTGGGCGGTTTACAGTGCGTGGGTTTCGGCCGATGATACAGTAATGGTAAGGTTTGCGAATTATACAGAAGACCCGGTGTCTGTGAATGGCAGCCAGTATAAAATAGTCGTCATAAAATAGTAATAATTACAATCCTTATTATGAAAATAATATTTGATTCATTCGATAAAACTTAGTTAACGGAGAAATTATATTGATAGTGAGTATTTTGAAACGCAATTATGGTAAGCATGTCATAGGTATCTGTGTCATGCTCTTCTCATTGGTATATATGGCCAATGCGCAGCACCTTGGGGATAACCTGGGGAACCATACTGCTAATCAAGATCTCCAGATGGTGAATCACTTCATCCTTAATGCCAAAGGAATTGTGATTGGGAACACAACTCTTCTTAATAACAGTATTGGTTTGCAGATAGATGGAAATGATAAGGCGCTCTTAATACCGCGGATCTCAGACACAAATAATATTATTACTGCTGTAAAAGGAATGCTGGTGTATCAAACCAAAGATGACAGGTTCTATGTACGTGAAATAAATCCGAAGAACCATCTTGAACAATGGGTAACTTTTGGTACGGTTGATTCCAGCTCTGGCGTAACTACTTTGAATGGAAATATTGGCGACCTGGTACTCACTGCTGATTCGGGTTCGGGTATCTCTATCGTGACAACTACTGCCAGCGGGGTTACTACTTTAAAAATCGTTGCTGATACTTCGGCTGCTATCTGGAATGCCCGCAAATTACAGGGAAGAATTATTTCAAATACAGTTCCTACGGCTGGCCAGGCGTTAGTTTGGGATGGCAGTGCATGGACGCCGGTTTCCGTTTCGCAGATCAGTTTTACCGGTAACGGAACTAACACTGATTCAATTGTAACCACACTTAATGGTGCATTAAGAAAAATACCGTCAAGTAATTTTCTTTTTACTACGGATACGGCGAGTATGCTCAGCAACCGACTTAAGATCAGCGATACGGCATTAATGTTGAGTGGTTATGTGCGTATAGGAAATGTACCGGCAACGGGTGTTACCAGTGTGTCGATAGTTTCTGCTAACGGGATCTCGGGTACGGTAGCCAATCCAACCACCACACCGGCAATCACACTCACTTTAGGAAATATCACACCTACTTCTGTTTCAGCATCAGGGGCTATATCAGGCAATACGCTTGCCGGAACAATTGTAACGCCCGCACAACCAAATATTACATCGCTCGGGCGGTTATCGAATTTATCGGTCAGCGGAATAATTGAGGGCGGCGTATTCAGCGGTATACTATCTCCCGGAACGATTGCCAGTATAACGAATCTTTCAACTTTTACCAATATTACCGTAACTGGTTTTGCAAATATCGGAACGATCAGCGGAACGATCTTAACGGCTAATCAGCCGAATATTACCACTGTTGGTACTTTAACGAATTTAACGGTTGCAGGTACCGTAGTTGCGAATACGATCAGCGGAACATTAAGTGCGGGAACGCAGAATAGTATTACAGCACTCGCCAATCTGCAGAATATTACTTTATCAGGAAATGTAACGGCAAATACATTAAGTGTAAATACCGCAAGTATTGCTAATCTTTCAGGATTAAATAACCTGACTGTAACAAACGGTATCATAGCCAACGCGATCAGTGGCACGCTTACAACAGGCAATCAACCAAACATTACTACGCTTGGTACACTCACCAATTTAACTGTTGCAGGAAATGTAACAGCGAATAACCTTAGCGCTGCTGCTGCAACGATCACGAATATCAGTGGTGTACAGAATATTACAGTATCGGGTATGATCGTCGGAGGAACCTTCAGCGGTATTTTATCTCCCGGAACGATTGCCAGTATAACAGGATTAAACACATTCACGAATATTACGGTAACCGGCTTTGCAAATATCGGAACGATCAGCGGAACATTGCTTACATCGAACCAGCCAAACATTACCAATGTTGGAACACTTGGCGGATTAACAGTAACCGGAACGATCATCGGCGGAACATTCAGCGGATCGTTGTCTCAGGGTACGCTTGATGGTATTACATCGCTTGCTAAACTGGCAGCGATCACAGTAAGTGGTAATGTAACAGCGAACACGTTGAGTGTAATTACTGCAAGCATTTCGAATCTTGGCGGATTGCAAAACCTTACTGTAACAAATAATATCTCCACGAACACCATCAGTGGAACCATTACAACATCGAATCAACCAAACATCACCAACGTTGGAACACTTGGCGGATTAATTGTATCAGGTACAGTAACAGCAAATACTATCAGTGCAACTAATGCAATACTTACCAACATAAGCGGTTTACAGAACATAACCGTAACAGGTAATATAGTAGGTGGCACATTTAGCGGATTGTTGTCGCAGGGTACGCTTGATAATATTACATCGCTGGGAAAACTTGCGGCAATAACTGTATCAGGTAATATCAGTTCTAATACGATCAGTGCAGTTACTGCAACGATCACGAATCTTGGGGGTTTACAAAATCTTACCGTAGCAAATAATATTACAGCGAACACGATCAGTGGAACGATCACAACAGGTAACCAACCGAATATCACCAATGTCGGAACACTTGGCGGATTAACAGTATCAGGCACAGCGACAGCCGGAACATTTAGTGGTGCACTGGCAGGAACCTTACTTACATCAAACCAACCGAACATTACCAATGTCGGTGACCTTGGCGGACTAACAGTAACCGGAACGATCATCGGCGGAACCTTCAGTGGTGTACTGGCTCCGGGAACACTCAACAGTATTACCTCACTTGGTAACCTTAGCGCATTAACCGTAACAGGCCAGGTAACAGCAGCATCCTTAAGCGGATCACTGATCGGAACACTGACCTCATCGAACCAACCAAATATCACAAACGTTGGAACACTT
>JABDAP010000026.1:0-23209 GCA_013289065.1 Bacteroidota bacterium
CAATATCATTTACTTTCACCACCATACCATCGATCTCGTAAGGAAGGTCGTCGCGCCCGGCTTCAAATGCCAAACAATAATCGATCACCGGTTGAATACCATGCACCACGCGCTTTTCCTTTTGTGGTGAACGAAAGCCGAGTTCCCAAAGAAGCTGCAGTGAACCGGAGTGAGTGTCGAGTAAGTTGTTAGATGACAGTTGTTGGTTGACAGTTTTTTCTTTTTTCTTACTGTCATCTGTCATCCCCCACTTATCATCTCTTACAAAATAACTTACATGATATAAGAACGCATCTAAATTTCTTTGTGCAACATCTTTCGGATCTTTCATCCGCAGGCTTCCCGATGCAGCATTTCGTGGATTAGCCAGCGGCGCCAGATTTTGTGCAGCCAGTTGTTCATTATATTTTGCGAAGGAGGTTTTACTCATGATCACTTCTCCGCGTATCTCAATTACTTTCACACCATACTTTGAAAATGCTGCTGATAAAGGAATGGAACGGATCTGTTTTATATTGGTGGTAACATCCTCTCCTTCCACACCATCGCCGCGCGTGGTTGCCCTTACAAGCATATCATTTTCATAGATCAGAGAAATACTGGCGCCATCGAACTTTGGTTCAATACAATATTCAATATTTTCCAGGCCACTCAGTTCGCGCGCTTTCCTGTCGAAGTCTGTGAGGTCTTCTGCATTATAACTGTTATCAAGGCTCAGCATCGGAACCAGGTGCTGTACCGTAACAAAATTCTGATTGAGGCTGCTTCCTACACGTTGCGTGGGCGAATCGGAACTGACCAGTTCAGGATGCGCTTTTTCCGTTCTTTGCAATAATTGATATAACTGGTCGTATTCGAAATCCGATACAAGCGGCTCACTCATTACATAATAACGGTATTCATGAAAACGCAGCACATCTTTGAGTTGCGCAACATTATCCGGCGAATCTTTTTGTTCTTTTGCCGCCGGCAATAACGCCAGGGATTGTTTCTGTAATTTTTTTGTCTGATCGCTGTTATACATAAACCGGTATTGGCGGATAAAGTTAAGCCCTTACCGCATTAAAGAGAAACTGCGCTAAAAATTACCCACCAATTCCTAAACTTTGTATCTTGTCCTTCCATGAAAAACAGGGACCATAGCGCCCTGTATTTTTTTGAACAGACGACAATGACGAAGAAGAATACAACCCACGCCCCGCATGAGGAACACCTGATCAAAGATGCAGCTGAATTAGTGAAGTCGTACCCAACCGTACCCCTGACCATCGACTGTGTGATCTTTGGTTTTGAAGAGAACAAATTAAAAGTGTTGCTTATAAAAAGTGACCTCGAAATTTTTAATGGCAAACTTTCTGTACTGGGAGATTTTGTAAATGATAATGAAGAACTGGATGATGCCGCTTACCGCATTTTAAAAGAAAGAACGGGAATGAATGATGTGTTCCTCGACCAGGTTCGTGCATTTGGCCATCCCGGCCGCCATCCCGGCGGAAGGGTTATTACTATTGCGTATTGTTCGCTGCTCAATATCAACCACCATGAATTGAAGATACATGCCAACGACCTGCACTGGCATTCAGTATCCACCTTAAAAGAAATGGCGTTTGATCACAAAGAGATCGTGGAAGCCTGTTATAAGTGGTTACAGAAAAGGATCCAGGAACACCCGCTGGGTTTTAACCTGCTTGCAGATAAATTCTCACTCCGCGAATTGCAGAATTTGTATGAAGCGATCCTGGGTGTAACACTCGACCGCCGCAACTTCCGAAAAAAATTCGCTTCGATGGATCTACTCATAGATATCAATGAAATGGAACAGGATGTACCGCATCGCCCGGGCAAACTGTATAAATTCAATTTTGAAAAATATGAGAAGAATAAAAGGAAATGGGTAGGGATCGATTTTTAGACAATTTGAAAATGTGACAACTTGAAAATTGCGAACAGCCAGCCTTTAATTATTTATATTATCATCAGGGATTCCGTTACATTTACAAACCAACCTATAACTCTCGGCTGTTTGAATATGCGCATTTTCAAATTTTCAAATTACCCCATTGTTCTAATTATGTTACATTCAATGACAGGTTACGGAAGAGCGGAACAAACACTTGCTGATAAAACTTACCTGGTAGAAGTGCGTTCACTGAACGGAAAACAATTTGATCTCAGGTTGAATATCCCGGCCTTATTAAAACCATTTGAGTTTGAAGTGCGGAACCTGCTGAATGAAGGATTGCAGAGAGGAAGTGTAGAATGTAATATCAGCATTAAACAAAATGGCGCAAGCAAGCCGGTATCGATCAATACAGATCTTGCCAAAGCCTATTTTGAACCCGTTGCACAGCTGGCCAATGAATTAAAATTGCAGACCGGCGATATACTCAGCACCATTTTAAAATTGCCCGATGTAATTACACCATCCACTGAAATGCTGAGTGATGACGAATGGAAATGTTTCGAAAAAGTTTTGAAAGAAGCCATCACACAATTAAATACACACAGGGTTGACGAAGGCAGGTCGATAGAAGCAGACCTTGTTCTGCGGGTAAACAATATTGAAGCATACCAAAAAGAGATCGCCGAACTGGAGCCTTTGCGCAGAACCAAAATAAAAGACGGCCTGGTAAAAGTGCTGGAAGAAAATGCAGGCAAAGAAAATTACGATGCCAACCGTATGGAGCAGGAACTGATCTATTATATCGAGAAAATAGATATCAGCGAAGAACAGGTTCGTTTAAAAAACCACTGCGATTATTTCAGGGCCATACTCGCTGAAAAAGAAACCAGCAAAGGAAAAAAACTCTCATTCGTTCTCCAGGAATTTGGCCGTGAGATCAATACCACCGGCTCCAAAGCATACGATTCAACCATACAGAAATGTGTGATACTGATGAAGGATGAATTGGAAAAAGCAAAGGAACAGATCTTGAATGTGTTGTAAGCTGCGAGCTTTGAGCTATGAACGGTGCCATGAGATTTTAGTTAATTTACCTAAACGAATTCTGCTTAAAGCTTATAGCTAATAGCGCAAAGCTCACAGCTTTCTTTATCTTTGTATAAATCCTTTTAGTGAAAAAATTCTTTGGCTATATATCTATTCTCCTGTTAATAGCCGGCTGCAATACCCTGGATGTGTTTGAAAAAACGGTTTCTTTTTCCACACATGAATGGAAGGCAAATGATAAGCCCGGTTTCAGTTTTGCTATTGAAGACACAACTTCCGCTTATAATATTTATGTGATCATCCGTCATGAAGATGCCTATCACTTTAATAATCTCTGGCTCAACATTACTACACAGGCGCCGCATGATACGTTAAAAACACAACTCATCAACATCACGCTCGCTGATAATAAAAAAGGCTGGCTGGGAACGGGTATGGATGATGTGTTTGATACGCGTGCCCGCATCACACGCCAACCTGTTAAACTCAAAAAAGGCAATTACACATTTGTACTGCAACAAAACATGCGCGAAGAACCGCTGCAGTTTGTTTTGAATGCGGGTATCAGGGTTGAAAAAGTAAAACCATGAAACGGCGTATGTTAAAGCTGCAGAAGCTGGCCATCGTTTCAGTAGTGTATTGGATATTGCTGACTTATATGGTGGCTGCGCTTTCATGGTGGTTCATTGCATTGGAAAACCAAAATGAAGACATCACCAATATCCGCTTGAATGAACTGAAAAAAGATGATCCGGCCTATTATACCCAATACATTGAAATAGAAGAAGCGCGAAAAAGAAAAACAGCACAATACATCGGCGAAGGGTCTACCTTTCTTGCATTGATATTGGTTGGGGCAGTATTTGTTTACCGTGCAACACGCCGCCAGCTGAAGCTTACACAACAGCATCAGAATTTTATGATGGCCATCACACACGAATTAAAAACACCGATCGCCATTACACAATTAAATTTAGAAACATTACAGAAAAGAAAACTGGATGAGGAGAAACAACAAAAGCTCATCAGTAATACTTTGCAGGAAGCCAACCGCCTGAATACCCTATGCACCAATATATTATTTGCCTCGCAGCTGGATGCCGGCGCATATCAATCCAATAATGAAGAGATCAATTTTACCGATCTGGTGGAAGGTTGTGTGGATGATTTCAAAAACCGTTTCCCGCAACGTGCGATCGTTGAAGATATTTCAGAAAGTATTTACCTCGATGGTGAAACCCTGCTCTTACAAATGCTGGTAAATAATCTGATAGAAAATGCATTGAGATATTCTCCCAAAGGATCGGCGGTAACGGTTTCACTTTCTGAAATGAACCGGAAAATAAAACTCACCGTAAGCGATGAAGGAATGGGTATTGCAGACAATGAAAAGAAAAGAATATTCGAAAAGTTTTATCGCAGCGGCGATGAGAACACACGGAAAACAAAAGGCACCGGGCTTGGCCTGTATCTTTGCAGGAAGATCATGGAAAGTTATAATGGCTACATTTCTGTGACAGACAATCATCCAACAGGCAGTAGCTTTACCGCTTTGTTCCAACAGCCATGAAAGAAACAAAAGCAACCATATTATTAGTGGAGGATGAAGAAAACCTTCATGAAGCGCTCAGGCTGAACCTTGAGCTGGAAAATTATGAAGTAGTATCGGCATTCAATGGAACTGAAGCGTTGAAAAAGATCAGCAGCGAATATTTTGACCTTATCATCATGGATATCATGTTGCCGGAAGTAGACGGCATCAGCGTTACAGAAACGGTGCGGGTAAATAATAATGAAGTGCCTATTTTGATATTAAGTGCGAAGAACAGCAGTGCAGACAGGGTTCTGGGATTAAAGAAAGGCGCCGATGATTATCTCACCAAACCATTTAACCTCGAAGAATTATTGCTGCGTGTAGATAAGCTGATAGAGAAGAGCAAAAAAATGCAGGTAAAAGAAAGCATTGGCGATATATACGAGTTTGGCAATAACCGGATCGATTTTAAAGCACAGGATGCCATTGCATGGAACGGACAAAAAGTAGCGTTGAGTAAAAAAGAAGCAATGCTGTTAAAACTGCTCATCGAAAATAAAGGCGATGTAGTAACCCGCGAAAAAATATTGCAGGTGGTTTGGGGTTATAATGTTTATCCAACCACGCGAACCATTGATAACTTCATTCTCAGTTTCCGCAAATATTTTGAAGAAGACAGCCGCAACCCTAAATATTTTCATTCTGTTCGTGGTGTAGGTTATAAATACACGGATTAGCGAATTGATGATTTCTTTGCGCCTCAGCGTCTCTGCGGTAAAAAAATATTCGAAATAATCGCCTGTTGAACTTTTAAACCCGTTTCACCGCAGAGGCGCGGAGACGCAGAGTATTTAAATGGCACAACATGTTAACGCATTAATTCGCCGATCAAAAACAATAAACCTCCCGTTTTTACGTTTGCTATTTGCAAATAATTCCTACATGTCGCTACAAACATTGATCGATTTTTTAGAGCCGGTAAACATCGCACAGCTTTCCAATGACGAGGGGTTTAAAGACACACAGCTTGGTAAACATATTGCCGTATATGATGAATCATTTCCTGATATAACCAATGCCGATATGGTTCTCGTTGGTTGTGGCGAGATGCGTGGCGCCGGTTTGCAATACACCAACACAGATTCGCCCAATGCGATACGTTCAGAATTCTATAAGCTGTTTCACTGGCACAACGAAGTAACAGTTGCCGATCTCGGCAACGTAAAATGCGGCGCTACCCTGCAGGATAGTTATGCGGCGCTCAGAACAGTTGTACGCGAATTGGTTGAGCAGGAAAAAAAAGTGGTTATCATCGGCGGCTCGCATGATAATACGTTTGCACAATACCAGGCGTATGGCTCTATGAGTAAGATCATCGATGCGGTTTGTATTGATTCGCGCATCGACCTTGATATGGATAGTGTATTGGCGGCCGATAATTTTTTAGTGGAAATGTTTACGGGTGTTCCCAACCACCTCAAACATTATACGCATATTGGCTTTCAAAGTTATTTTATGCATCCGCAAATGCTGGAAACGATTGATAAGCTCGGGTTCGATTGTTTTCGTGTGGGTAAGGCAAAAGAGATGATCGAAGAAATGGAACCGCCCATCCGCAACAGCGAGTTAGTAAGCTTTGATATTGCGGCAATACAACATGCACATGCACCCGCCAATCATATCACACCAAATGGTTTTAACGGAGAGGAAGCCTGCACATTGATGCAGTATGCAGGCATGAGCAAACACTGCACCAGCATTGGTTTGTACGGTTATATTCCGGAACAGGATCATCATCAGTTAACAGCCAAACAGATCTCGCATATGTTATGGTATGTGATGGATGGCATCAGCAAGTCCAAACACGAAGCATCACTCGATAACCGCAGTGAATTTGATGAATTCAATATTGCATTCGCAGAAGTAGAAACCGTTTTCCTCCGCAGCAAACGCACCGGCCGCTGGTGGATGCAGTTACACGATGGAAAATATGTAGCCTGCAGTTATGCCGATTATTTAACAGCGGGTAATAATGATATTCCTGAGAGATGGTTAAGGGCGGTGGAGAGAAGTTGAGTTAAGTTTTATTTTTTACCCCCGGCCCCTGGAGGGGAGCTGGGAGTTACTTGTAAAAAGAAATGCGGCTCATTTAATGAGCCGCATTTCTTATAAATCCTTTAATCCCCCTTTAGGGGCAGAAGAAGATAAAACAAATAAAAACTCTTACCAGATCTTCGTCCTCTGATCCTTTGGTTTATACATCGCATCTCCCGGTTTTACATTAAATGCATCATACCATGCATCTATATTCGTAACCGGTGCATTGGCGCGGTGTTCGCCGGGTGAGTGCGGGTCGGTCAATATCAATTGCGCAGAAGTTTCCGGCAAAGTATTATTTCTCCAGATCTGCGCCCAGCTTAAAAAAAAACGTTGTTGTGGTGTAAAGCCATCTATCTTTTTTCCTTTCTTAAACTCATCCGTTTTGGTGAATGCTTCATACGCCATACTCAAACCACCAAGATCTGCAAGGTTTTCTCCTAATGTCAGTTCTCCTTTTACGTGTATGGAATCCAGCACAGTAAGTGCATTGTATTGCTGCACCACTTCATTTGCTTTGGCTTTGAACTTATCTGCATCGGGTTTGCTCCACCAGTCTTTTAAATTTCCAACTGCATCAAACTGTCTTCCCTGGTCATCAAAACCATGCGTCATTTCATGGCCGATCACCGCAGCAATACCACCATAGTTCACTGCATCATCCGCACCAAAATCAAAGAATGGGAACTGAAGTATACCGGCAGGAAAGGTAATGTCGTTGTTTGACGGATTATACGACGCATTGATCGTTGGTGGTGTCATGCCCATTTCTTTTCTGTCAACAGGCTTGCCCATCTTTCCTACATTAAAATTATAGAACCAGATACTTGCGCTGCGTACGTTGGCAAAGAAATTATCTTTCGATGCAGTAATGCCATCATACGTTCTCCATTTATCCGGGTAAGCGATCTTCTTCGCAATCGCGTTTAATTTTTCCAGCGCTTTTACTTTGGTGTCCTCGCTCATCCAGTCAAGATGTGTAATGCGGTCAGCAAAAGTGGCCTGCAGGTTATCAACCATCTTAACCATATAATCTTTTGCTTCCGGTTTAAAGTATTTCTGTACATATAATTCGCCAACCATATCGCCCATCATTCTGTCTATCAAACCACTCATACGCTGCCAGCGTGGTGTCTGTACTTTCTGTCCTGTCTGCACGCTGTTGAATTCAAAATCCGCTTTTACAAAAGCGCTGCTTAAATAAGGGGCTGCATTTTTGATCAGGTTCCAGCGTAAATAACTTCTCCATTCACTTGCAGGAATAGAAACCAGCATCCCATCCACCGTTTTCATGAACTCCGGATTGCCTACCAGTATGCTGTCTGCACCATTGATCTTTGCATCTTTCAGCAAAATATCCCAACGCATGTTTGGTGTATTCGTATTGAAATCAAGCACAGAAAATTTATGATAGGTTGCATTCGGGTCGCGCATCTGTAAGCGGCTCATCTGCGCTTTGGCCAGCATGGTTTCGATCTTCAGAACGGCTGCTGCACTTGCTGCAGCTGTTGCCGGATCTTCATCAACCAGCCCGAACATTTTCTGCAAGTATGTTTTATACGCATTGCGGATAGTTGTGCTGCGCGTATCGTCTTTTAAATAATAATCCCTGTCAGGCAAAGTGGTTCCTCCCTGGTTGATGGAAGGGATATACTTCATTACATTTTTCCTGTCGGGTCCAACATTCATGTTAAACAAAGCGCCACCGGCGCCGTTCACACGCATATAAGTGATCTCGCGCAAAACATCTGAAGTGTTGTTAATGGCATTCATCCTGTCAAGGTCTGCTTTGATCGGCTGATAACCTTTTGCGTCTATCGCAGCGCTATCCATGCCACTCGAATAAAAATCGCCGATGATCTGTGTCTTGCGGTCGCGGCCTGTATTTTTTGCAGCGTCTTCCAAAAGCGTTTGTAAACGTTTAGAACTTTCTTCTCTCAGTTCATCAAAACTGCCCCAGCGTGTTTTGGATGCGGGCACGGGGTTATTCTTTACCCAGTTGCCATTGGCATACTTGTAAAAATTATCACCGGGTTTTACTGTAAGATCCATATTGGCCTTATCAATGTATTTCGGTTTCTCTTTTGATTTGATCCCACCGGTGTTTGCAAAAGCGCAGGTACCGGCCAACAGCACTCCCGCTGCCAACAAAACGGTATTAAATTGTTTTTTCATGTATCGCATAGTTTTTTTGAGGACGTTAATTTAATAAATACCATCCAACAACTGCGTAAAAGTTTACGAATGAACTAAATTACACAACACTTAAGTGTTAAAAATGAAAAAAACAAACCTATTTTTCTTTGCGTCCCTTTGTTTGTTAGTATTTGCCTCTTCCTGCAGTGTACAGAAACAGATAGCCAAAGAAGCTAAACAGGATATTTTAACCAATGCCGATTTTGCACCTGCACATGTTGGTATCAGTTTGTATGATCCGTCCACGCAACAATATTTGTATAATTATCAGGGAGATAAATTTTTTGTACCTGCCAGCAACATGAAATTATTTACCTGCTATGAAGCGATGAAAACTTTGGGCGATAGCCTGGTGGCGCTGCGTTATGTAAACAAAGGCAATGGAACGATAGAAGTGGAAGCAAACGGCGATGCGAGTTTTTTATTGAACGATTTTAAGAATCAGCCTGCCTATGATTTTCTGAAAAAACAAAAAAGAATATTGCTGACAGATGAGAACTGGAAAGACAATGGGCTCGGCGCCGGCTGGGCATGGGATGATTACAATGCAGATTATATGGCAGAAAGAAGTGTGATGCCGATCTACGGAAATACTGTGCGGTTTACACAGGCAACAACACTTAAAGCAATACCCGATTATTTTCAACAGCCAATGCTCGAAGAAGCTGCAGCTAATGCAAAAGGAAAATTCAGCGTAAGAAGAGAATTCGGAACAAACACATTTACGGTACGGCCCTCGGCAAATAAATTCAATGCGGCGGATGTTCCTTTTTACACGGCAGGAAATAAAGTGCTGATCGAATTATTGAATGATACATTACATACAAAAGTGGAACTGGTACATGTAAAGATAGACCGCCTGCCCGATGTGGTAAAAGTATATTCACAACCCACAGATTCTTTATTAAAGATCATGATGCACCGCAGCGATAACTTTTTTGCCGAACAGACCTTACTCATGTTAAGTAATGAAAAATTAGGTATGATGAGTGATTCACGCATCATTGATACTTTATTAAAAACAGATTTGAAAGATTTGCCACAAAAACCTAAATGGGTTGATGGCAGCGGCCTCAGCCGCTACAACCTTGTATCGCCGCAGGATTTTATCTGGGTACTCACACAAATGAAAAACGAATTCAATTGGAGCCGCATCACCGACATTTTAGAAACCGGTGGCAGCGGCACTATCAGCAGTTATTATAAAAATTATGCGGGCCGCATTTACGCAAAAACCGGAAGCTTAAGTAACCACATTGCCTTAAGCGGTTACATCACAACAAAAAAAGGCAAACAACTTATTTTTTCAGTGCTCGTAAATGCACACCAAACATCTGCGGCCAATATCAGAAAAGGAGTGGAGAAATTTTTGACCGCAGTGATGGATAAATATTAATTCGGTAATGATTTTCTTTCGTCACCTGTCAACTAACATCTCCCTTTATCTCCCGAACATCCTGTCTAAATAATCTTCCTTAAACTCTAAATAGGTCGGGCTGCCTGTTGGTGTTACATTCGGGCTGCCGCATGTAAACAATTCTTCCACCAGCACAAGCATTTCTTTTTGTGTTAATGATTGCCCTGCTTTGATCGCCTGCTGCCGCGCCATGCACCGGACTAATTTTTCGCGTTTACTGAATTTAATATCGCTGCTGAAATGTTTGAACTGTTCGATCAGCAGCTCGATTGAATTTTTTTCATTGCCCGGCTGTACATCTGCAGGAATTCCCTGTATCACAAAGCTGTTACTGCCAAAAGGTTCTACATGATAACCGATCGAAAGCAGGTCTGGTAAAAGATCAGTAAGCAAAACCGCATCAGCGCCGGCCAGTTCAAGCGTTACAGGAAACAGGCTTCTTTGGGTTGGCATCTGTTGTCCATGTGCAGCGATGCCATACCGCTCATATAAGATCCTTTCATGCGCCAGTTGCTGGTGCACCAAAATAAATCCACTGCTGGTTGATGCGATGATGTAAGTGTTATGCAATTGTAGCAAAGTTGTATCTGGAAGAACATGTAAGGTTTGTAGTTTGTAGTTTGTGGTCTGTAGTTGTTCAGCATTGCGTGTGGGTTGCATTTCAACTCCCCCTTCAGAGCCTGTCCCGCCTGGGCGGGGGGGTTGAGGGATAAAAAAATCCTTCCAATGCTTCAATTCATTCTTATCATCACCCTCAATAAAATGGGCCTGATTTTTTTGCGTAAATGTTTTGAAGAGGTTGGACGATGTGGCCGCATCTTTTTTATCCGTGGTAAATGGTTTGCTCACAGCATCCAGGCCCTGGATCTCTGCATTCAATGTAAAATCAAGCGATGGCGCAATACTGAATTGCGCGAGTGCATGTTTTACCGCAGCCTGTACAAATGCATAAATAATTTTTTCATCCTCAAACTTTATTTCCTGTTTGGTTGGATGTACATTGATATCAACCTGCGATGGATCCAGGTCGATATATAAAACATAACTCGGAAAACTATCTTTCGC
Organism: Bacteroidota bacterium; assembly: GCA_013289065.1. Classification (GTDB taxonomy): domain Bacteria; phylum Bacteroidota; class Bacteroidia; order Chitinophagales; family Chitinophagaceae; genus Sediminibacterium. The sequence continues at coordinate 11,260 of JABDAP010000026.1, forward strand.
GATCATCTCATCAAACGCACTATTCACGGCATGATTGAGGTAGGCGCTTTTAATAAAACGGCTGTTCACAAAAAAATACTGATCGCCTCTTGTCTTGCGCGCCGTTTCCGGTTTACCCACAAAACCATAAATATTCATGTAATCGGTTTCTTCATTCACACTCACCAGGCGTGCATTATACGGGGTGCCCAATATCTGTACAATGCGTTGTTTTAAACTTCCCGCTTCCAGATGAAAAACTTCCTGCCCGTTATTCGTCATCGAAAAAAATATTCCCGGAAATGCCATCGCCACACGGATAAATTCTTCCACTATGTGCCGCATTTCTGCTGCATTGCTTTTCAAAAAATTTCTCCGCGCAGGAACATTGAAAAATAAATTCTTCATGCTGATACTTGTTCCTTCATTACACGCACACAGTTCCTGTTTGATCACCTGGCTGTTCTCAATTTCAATATAAGTACCCAACTCATCATCCGCACGGCGTGTTTTTATTTCTACCTGTGCAACAGCCGCAATAGAAGCCAGCGCCTCGCCACGAAATCCCATTGTTTTTATCCTGAAAAGATCATCGATGCTTTTGATCTTGCTTGTTGCGTGCCGTTCAAATGCCATACGGGCATCGGTTTCACTCATGCCTTTGCCATTATCTATTACCTGTATCAATGCTTTTCCGGCATCGGTTAAAAACAAACGGATCTGCGTTGCGCCGGCATCGGCTGAATTTTCCAGCAATTCTTTTACCGCACTGGCAGGGCGTTGTATCACTTCGCCAGCTGCTATCTGGTTGGCAATATTGTCCGGTAATAAATGTATGATATCAGCCACTCAACTGTTTGTTTGGTATAGTCTGCGAAAATACGGATAAGTCTGGAGTTAGAAGACTGGAGTTAGAAGACTGGAGTTAGAAGACTGGAGTTAGAAGTCTGGAGTCTGCTTAACAGTTAAAGTATATTATAAAATCTTAACACCAGTCTCCAGACTCCTAACTCCAGACTTTATAGTAAATTTGCCCTTCAAATTATAAAAATGGTATTAAGCGCAGATATTAAAAAATTAGAAAGGCATTTTGTGCCAAAGGATTTTGTTATGACAGACTGGGCCTCTCTTGAGCCATTCTTTAAAGACCTTGCAGAACGACAATTGGATTCTCCTGCCAGTCTCGAAAAATGGTTGAAAGACATGAGTGAAATGGAAGCCGTAGTTAGTGAAGACGCCTGCTGGCGCCAGATAAAAATGACCTGCGATACAACCGATAAATCGCTCGAAGAAGCATTCACTTATTTCTGGATGGAAATACAACCGAAACTAGAGCCATATGCTGATCTTCTCAACCGTAAACTAATTGACTGTCCCTTTACCAAAGAACTCGACCAGAAAAAATATTTTCCTTACCTGCGCAGAGTAAAAAAAAGTATTGAACTCTTTCGCGAAGCGAATATTCTATTGCAGGCAGAATTGAATGTGATGCAACAACAATACGGCGCCATTGCCGGAAAGATGACGGTAGAAGTAAACGGCCAGGAATACACATTACAACAAGCCGCAAAATTTTTAGAGAGCCACGACAGGAACTTACGCGAAGAAGTATACCGTAAGATCCAGGAAAGAAGGTTGCAGGATCAACAGGCCATGCATGATCTATATACACAACTCATTCAGAAAAGAAATGAAGTGGCAAAGAATGCAGGCTTCGCCAATTACCGCGATTACAAATTTGTTGAGCTGGGAAGATTCGATTATACAAAAGAAGATTGTTTCCAGTTTCATGAAGCGGTAAAGCTGCATGTGCTTCCTTTGATCGAAAAAATTTATGCGAAGAAAAAACAAAAACTAGGGCTGGATATTTTACGCCCATGGGATACAGAAGCAGAACCCGACGGCACACAGCCGTTAAAACCGTTTACCGACGGCAAAGAATTATATGAAAAATCAGTTCAGTGTTTTGAAGAACTAAATCCATTCTTTGCAGATTGTTTGCGCAAGATGCACGAGTTAAAACATTTTGATCTCGAAAGCCGCAAAGGCAAAGCGCCCGGCGGGTATAACTGCCCGCTTACAGAAAGCGGAGCGCCATTTATTTTTATGAATGCTGCCGGACAAATGAGCGATGTAACTACCATGGTTCACGAAGGCGGCCATGCTATTCATTCCTTCCTGGCACATAAATTAGAACTCAGTGCATTCAAAGAATATCCGATGGAAATTGCAGAAGTGGCGAGTATGGCCATGGAACTTTTCAGCATGAATCATTGGGAAGCATTCTTTGATAATGCAGAAGATCTCACCCGCGCCAAAGAACACCAGCTCGAAAGAACGATCACCATTTTTCCATGGATCGCCATCATAGATAAATTTCAACACTGGGTATATGAAAATCCCCAACACACCATTGAAGAAAGAACCACACGATGGATGGAAATATTAAAAGAATTTTCTACCAACAGCATCGATTATACCGGCCTCGATACATACCGCGAGATCGGCTGGCAGCGACAGTTACACCTGTTCGAGGTACCATTTTATTATATCGAATACGGTATTGCACAGTTAGGCGCCATCGGTTTATGGATGCAGTACCGCCAGAACCCGCAACAGGCATTACAGAATTACATCAACGCATTAAGCCTAGGCGGAACAAAAACATTACCCGAATTATATGCAGCGGCAGGATTAAAATTTGATCTGTCGCCAGAGCATATCAAAACATTGATGGAGTTTACGGCAACGGAGATGGATAAGTTGAATTGATTGCAGGATAGTTTCACGCAAAGAAGCAAAGAAAATAAATGCGCTGAAAAAATCTTTATCGTTTGTCTCTACCCTTGGCTCCCTTTGCGCCTTTGTGTGAAAAAATGCTACCTGTTAATTTATCACGTATTCAGAATAGTAGAATGTAATAATAAAAACAAAAAACGCTACCAACCGGTAGCGTTTTACAATTAATTTTCTTTAGGCGGCTCCTTCGCAGGCCCCTGCTGCCTCGGTTCTTGTGGTGGCCTCTGCTGTTGCGGCCCACGGTTCTGTTGCGGCGGCCTCGGCCCTTGCGGACGCTGTCCTCCCTGTTGCGGCCCACGGTTTTGCTGCGGCGGCTTCGGCCCTTGTTGACGTTGCTGCTGCCCTCCTTGCCCTCTTTCTCCTCCTTGTCCTCTTTGCCCCTGCGGCCCACGGTCATTTCCGCGCGGTTGATTCTGATTTCCGCCACGGTTATTATTGCCACGTTCCTGGTCGCGCCTGCGCCGGTCGTTCTTCTCCAATGTTTTTAAACTGATCTGTCCAACCAGGTCAACAAATGCCGGCTCCACTTCTTTTTGTTTGCCGGTAATTTCAACAGGTTGCAGTTCATCTGCTTTTTGCCCGCGTTGATTCAACTGCTTGATCTCTTTTACACGTTGTATCGTAAGCGGGTAATGTTTAGAATTATTCGGCAGTATGTACCACATCAGATTCTTAAAAATATCTTTTTTGATCAAATGCGCTGTGCCCATTGCCGTATCTAATGTTTCAGCATAATCAGGAAATTGTTGTAAGGCATCTAAGTAAGTATCGAGCTCATAATTCAAACAACATTTCAAACGCCCGCACTGGCCGCTCAATTTGGTTTGATTGATCGATAAATTCTGATAACGTGCCGCAGTAGTGTTCACACTTTTAAAATCATTCAGCCAGGTGCTGCAACAAAGTTCGCGGCCGCAACTGCCGATCCCGCCCACTTTCGCGGCTTCCTGCCTGATGCCGATCTGGCGCATCTCAACCTTCACTTTAAAATCGCCCGCATATACTTTGATCAGTTCGCGAAAATCAACACGGTCATCAGCCGTATAAAAAAACGTTCCTTTCTTGCCATCGGCCTGTATCTCCACTTCACTCAGCTTCATCTGCACATTCAGTTGTCGTGCAATGGCGCGGCTGCGTGCGAGGATCTCTTTTTCACGGCTCTTGCTTATCTGGAAAACCTCAATATCCCTGTCGGTACTCCGGCGAAGGATCTTTTTCATATCCGGGCTAAACTCATCAACGCCTTTTTTCTTTAACTGTAAACGAACCAGTTCGCCGGTAAGGCTCACTTCGCCCACATCAAAACCACTCACGCCTTCCACGCTTACATAATCGCCTTTATCAAAATATTGTAAAGTGGTGTTGCGGTAAAATTCTTTGCGGCTGCCCTGTTTAAAACTGATCTCGATCACTTTACAGGTGCTCTCAGGGTCGCTGAACGGAAGGTTCAGCAGCCAGTCGTGCACATTCAGCCGGTTACAGCCGCCCGTGCTGCAGCCGCCATTGCTTTTGCAACCGCCCGGTTTGCCGCCATCTTTCGAGGAACTACATGATCCACATCCCATATCGTAACTGATAAGTAGTTAGTAAATAAAAATAAGGGAATGGTTGGGCGGGCTATAGTACTGCTATGATGCTTCCGTTGTGTCACTCACTTCAACTTCCGGTTCGCTGTGCAGCGACTGTTGAATGGATACCACAAAATATATTGATAAGCGTTTCACAGTTCAAGTGTTTCTGTTGGTTCAGGTTGTACAGCAAACCAATTCCACACGCCTCCCCAAAATCCTCCCCACTGCCTCCTGCCATCTAACAACTGTTATCTAACAACTATCATCCGGCCCGGCTATCCCATCAAAATTAGGGTTTTGTTCTGAATGATATGGTACAGTTTAATAGTTAATGCCTGGAACAACATTTTGGCGTTAGCATTGCGTTCCACGTAATAAGCCGCCCTGTCCAGCTCCTCAATAATACCCTGCTGCTGGCTAACTGACGCAATTTTGTTCAGCCTTTGCGCAAAATCCTTCTCATTATCACCCAATAATACATTATCCGCCCCCAAAACCTTTATCCGGATACTCTGCTCCAGCAGGTGGTTGAAATAGCGGAGAAACTGTTTTTGTTTTTCACGGCCCAGCTTGCTTACCTCTTCCGTAAATTTTATTTGCGCTATCGGCCCGCCCTTTAAAGTGGCATTCAGCCATTCGCGAAGAAGGCTCTGCCAGTCCTCATCCGCATGCTGCATCAACTGCAAAGCCTCGCGGTAGTTTCCTTCGCAAATACCGGCTATCTGCCTGGCGGCTTCGGGTGTGGCTTTGGCTCTTTCGGTTAATGCCTTTTCCACGTCACTATTTTCAAGCATAGGAATTTTTACCAGCTGGCAGCGGCTTAAAATAGTGGGCAGGATCTGTTCATCATTTTCTGCAACCAATATGAATAATGTATTAGGCGGCGGTTCTTCTATCAGCTTTAATAATTTATTTCCTTCTTTGCCCAGGTATTCAGGCATCCATAACAACAACACTTTGTACTCGCTCTCAAAACTTTTTAAACTGAGCTGGTGAATGATGTGGTTACATTCATCGGCAGTAATATTGCCTTGTTTGTTATCCGCACCAATAAACTGGAGCCAGTCGTATACATTTCCGTAAGGGTATGATTTAATAAATTCCCTCCACTCACTGATATAATCGGCGCTCACAGGTTTATCGCCGCTCTTTCTCGGGATAACAGGATAAGAAAAATGCAGGTCGGGATGTATCAGTTGCTCCGCCCGCTGAAAAGAAGTTTGGGAGGAGATATTGTCAGGATGAATAAAAGCAGGCACTGGTTCCAAAGCGCTCATCCCGCCAAACAGATCTTCCACAACGGGCGAAGGTTGCGGAAGCGAAACGATGTATTGAGCAAATGCAAGAGCCAGTGGCAATGCGCCGCTGCCTTCCTTGCCAAGAAAAAGCAATGCATGGCTCAACCTGTTCTGCTCAACCATTTCGGCCAGGTGTTGTTTGGTTGCCTGCTGGCCAATTACATCTTTAAACTGCATCGCGGATTACTGGGATTTATGAATGATTGTGTAGCTGCCAAAAGTAACGGATATTAAAAATAAAAAAAGAGGATGTTACAAACATCCTCTTTTCAAAATCATATTTTAAATCCGCGAAATCTGTGATCCTATTTCAGGTATTTCAGGATCTCCTCACTATCCGGCGTTACTTTACTTGGAAAGTAAGCGATCATTTTTCCATTCTCATCCAATAAGAATTTATTGAAGTTCCAGGCAATGGTTGCATCCAATACACCGTTCTCTGATTTATTTGTGAGCCATTTGTAAATAGGCGCGGTATCATCTCCTTTTACGCTGATCTTGCTTGCCAAAGGAAATTTCACGCCAAATCTTGCTTTGCAGAATTCCTGGATCTCTCCATCACTGCCAGGTTCCTGTGCGCCGAAATTATTGGCAGGGAAACCAACGATCACCAATTTGTCTTTGTACTCTTCATACACTTTTTCCAGGGCCTCATATTGCGGCGTATAACCACATTTTGAAGCAGTATTCACTACCAATATTTTCTTGCCTTTGAATTTTGAAAAATCAATCGTGCCGCCTTCAATCGATTTTACTTTAAAAGTGTGGATGGATGGATCCCCCGGAAGGGTAAATGCGCTGAGCATGGCAACAACAGCGATGGTTAAAAGGTATTTCATATTGTATGTTTTTAGTAAAGAGAACCTAAATATAAAAAAGGTTGAGCGAATTTGGATAAATGGTTACACAAAATCGGTGTACGCCTGTAATTGATACACGCAAAACCCAATAATAACTGCAATGGCAGTTCTTATAACTTTCCGCTATGCCCCTAAACATAAAACTATATCGTGTAAGCTGCCGCCGCAATACTCAGCCTTGCCCCATCAGTCTTTGCTATCAGCGAACCACAGGCTTCCAATGTGGCGCCGGTGGTAATTACATCATCTACCAGTAAAACATGCTTGTTTTGAAGCAGATCCGGGCGGGTAACTTCAAAAACGCCTTCCATATTCTGCCAGCGGCTTACCCGGTTCTGGTGTGTCTGGGTTTCGGTAAAACGTGTCCTGCCGACAGCATCTTTCAAAACAGGCTTATGCCAAACACGGCTGATCCCCTCGCATATTAATAACGCCTGGTTATAGCCGCGCATATATTCTTTCTTCCGGTTTAATGGCAATGGTATCAATGCATCAACATCATCAAACCTTTTCGATAGTATGAGTGATTGCCCCATCATACGCCCTAAAAAATAACCGGCTTCTTTATTGTTCCTGTATTTTAACTGAACAAGCAGATGCTGCAGCAAAGAATCTTTTGTAAAATAGTAAGCGGCGCCTGCATGTACAACATCACACCTGCCATAAAACAATTTTTCAATGGGATTGAAAGGGTTTGTAAAAAAATCTGTTGCCGGTAAACGTTGTGTGCAACGGGTGCATAGAAATTGTGTATCATATAAAATATCTGAACCGCAACCTTCGCAGTTGTGCGGGTAGAATAAATGCAAAAAATCAGGCAGGTATTTTTTGGAGAACGACAGCATCAAGCAAATTTCGTGATACTGTTAATTGCACGGTTACGTATTTACCGCAGGTAAAGTTGTAAGTTTTAAGTAATAAGTTTTCTTACGTCCCTTACTTATAACTTATTACTTACAACTTAAAACAATTGCTGATAAACCTCATCCACCCTGCTCAATGCTGTCACATTGATCTTATATGCTTTGGGGTCAAAACTTTTTTTGTTATAGCGCGATACGATGATCTTTTCAAAACCTAATTTTTCTGCTTCAGCGATCCGTTGTTCTATTCTGTTCACCGCACGTATCTCACCGTTTAATCCTACTTCACCTGCAAAACAAATATGTGCAGGCAGCGGAACATCTTCATACGATGAAAGCAATGCACAGATCACCGCAAGATCGATCGATGGGTCCTCCACTTTAATGCCACCCGCAATATTGATAAACACATCTTTCATTCCAAACTGGAAACCGCCGCGTTTCTCCAGTACCGCTAATAATAATTGTAAACGCCTCAGGTCAAAACCGCTTACCGTTCTTTGCGGTGTGCCATATACGCTTTGTGTTACCAGCGCCTGCACTTCTATCAACAACGGGCGCATACCCTCAAGTGTAGCGGCAATGGCGCTTCCGCTGAGTTGCTCTTCTCTTTGCGCAATTAATAATTCTGATGGATTGGTTACGATGCGCATTCCTTCCCCCGTCATTTCATAGATGCCTAATTCTGAGGTACTGCCAAAACGGTTCTTCAATGTTCGTAATATCCGGTAAGCATAATGACGGTCGCCTTCAAACTGCAAAACAGTATCCACCATATGTTCCAGAATTTTCGGCCCCGCGATGGCGCCATCTTTTGTAATATGCCCGATCAGAAAAACGGGCGTATTCGTTTCCTTCGCAAACCGCTGAAACTCTCCTGCGCATTCACGTATCTGCGAAACGCTCCCGGCTGAAGAATCTATTAAGTTTGACTGAAGCGTTTGTATCGAATCAACAATGACCAGCTGCGGTTTTAATTTTTTTATCTCCTGGAAAATAGTTTGCGTACCCGTTTCTGTCAGCAGGTAAAAATTATCATTCGTGATCTGTAATCTGTCTGCGCGAAGTTTGATTTGTTGCTCGCTTTCTTCACCACTTATATACAGAACGCGTAACTGATCGATCAACAAACCATTCTGTAAAAACAAAGTACTCTTTCCTATCCCCGGTTCCCCGGCAACAAGAATAATACTTCCGGGAACAATCCCACCGCCAAGTACACGGTTCAACTCAGTATCCTTTGTAACAATTCTTTTTTCTTTATTGCTTACCACTTCCTGTAAAGCAATTGTTTTGGTATTCCTTTTTTCCGGAGCGTAGTTATTCCAGTCTTCCTCTTTATTATTTCCTTTATCTAATATCTCTTCTGTAAAAGTGTTCCATTGCGAACAGCCAGGACACTTGCCCAGCCATTTGGCGCTTTCATATCCACAATTGCTGCAAAAAAAAGCCGTTTTTATTTTACTCATAATGCTAAGATACAGGGAGAATAAAAGTGAACACCAACCGGGCTGGTTGAAAACGGGTTTATTATTCAGTAAAGTCCGTTATGTTTTAAAATAGCAGGGCAGACAAGCCTTTGGAAACTAAAAAATGCTGCAAAGATAGAAGGGTTGGCGGTACGTAAAAGGGCCAACATTGCTGTTGACCCCGTTACTTACTAACCCATTAAATTCTTCCACTAAATTACAATAATGGGGCACATTCCAAAATTATTTTTTGGCCCTGTGCATAAATTTCCTGCCTTCCGAAGACGATTATTTGATGGTTTGCTGGTAACCCCATTATGAATATAATATTATTATATATATTAATTTTTTCAATTAATAAGACTGTTTTGGAGTGACCAAATGGATAACAGGGCTTAAAGGCAACGAAAGCCAAAGCTTTGATACAAGCCGCCCCGGTCAGCCCTGATACTCGTTCCGGCTTTAGAGCCGGATGTGTTTAGGCAGGTTGTACTAACTTTAAGGAATGAACTTTATTATACGCCGGCAATTGCAACAGCTTTTTTTTATTCTGATCTGTGCCGGAAGCATTAATGCCCGGGAAAGCACACCCGGCATACCGGGAATCAACGGCAAATGGGCCAACCAGGGATCTATCAGAAATGGTACGGGCAGCCCCTATTTTATGGATGAATATAAATACTCCAATATCATACTGGAACGTGGGCGTGTATTTACAAAAGTAAAAGCACGCATAGACCTCGCCTCGCTGGAAGTTTCCTTTATTTCAGTTAATGGGATAGAAGCTTCGATAGAAGCCGGAATGATAAAAGAAATTTCTTTTTCTGATACAACAGCAGAAGGGATTGTTTTGTATAAATTTAAAACAGGGTTTCCATCGATCGATAAACAAACAAGAAATAATTTTTACCTCATGCTTGCTGATGGGCGTTGCAGTTTTCTGAAAGCGGTCATGAAAAAAGTAACGGAGAAAAAAAATGATATTTCCGGTGAGGTTGTCAGGGATTTTGAAACGTATGAAGAGTTTTATATTTTTTCAAAAGGCGTTATGAAAAAATGGAAGAAAGATAAAGACTTCATCCTTGCCGAACTATCAGACAGGCAGCCACAGGTGAGCCAGTTTATTGATGCAAATAAAATTACTTTCAGAAGCGAGGAACAATTGATCAGGTTATTGAATTACTATAATTCACTTTAGTTGATATGATGTATCAATAAAAAAACTCAGGCGGTTTGGCCTGAGTTTTTTTATTACCGGATCAGAATTTTATTTCTTCTTCATGTTCATTAAAGAACTTGAATTCGACCAGATGATAATTGGTATTGGCCTGCGCCTTGAGGTTTGTTTTGAATTTACGTTTCCATTTTTTAATGATAGAACGAAACATACCTTTGGTGAGATAAGAATACAGGATAGGATGTACAACCAGGGTCAGGTTTTTGTGGCCATGCGTAACAAGATAATGCAAACGTTTTTCCATTTCATCCTCCAGTAATAAAGTAGAAGTGATCTTTCCGGTGCCATTGCATGCTGGACAGGCTTCTGAAGTATTGATATTCACTTCGGGTCGCATTCTTTGCCTGGTAACCTGCAGCAAACCAAATTTTGAAATAGGCAATACAGAATGTTTGGCACGGTCGGTTTTCATATAACCTTCCATTGCCTCCTGTACTTTGCGTTTGTTATCCGGTAACTTCATATCAATAAAGTCTACCACGATTATTCCGCCAATATCACGCAACCTTAACTGGCGCGCAATTTCTTCAGCCGCTTCAAGATTTGTTTCGAGTGCATTATCTTCCTGGTTATTGCTTACGCTTTTATAACCACTGTTTACGTCCACCACATGCAAGGCTTCCGTATGCTCGATGATCAGGTAAGCGCCGCTTGATAAATTAACCGTTTTCCCAAAAGAAGATTTCACCTGCTTGGTAACACCGAACTGGTCAAATATCGGCAGCCCGTTCTGGTAAAAGCTTACGATATCTGTTTTATCCGGAGCGATCCGCTGAATATAACTCTGCGTAACACCGAAAAGATTTTTATCATTAACCACTACTTTATTGAAGTCGGCGCTTAATAGATCTCTTAGTATACTGGTTGTTTTATTTTCTTCGCTCAATATCCTTACAGGAGCAACGGCGCCTTTCAGGTTTGCTTTCATCGTTTTCCATGTTTCTGCAAGCGCAAGCAGATCTTGATGAAGCTCTGCAGTGCTTTTTCCTTCAGCTGCTGTCCTGACGATCACGCCAAAATTCTTTGGACGTATCGCTTCAACGATCTTATGTAATCTTTTTCTTTCTTCAGATGAATGGATCTTTTTTGAAACAGCCACAATTTCATTGAATGGCGTTAACACCACAAACCTTCCCGGCAATGATAATTCGCAACTCAGGCGCGGGCCTTTTGCAGCAATGGGTTCTTTTAAGATCTGCACCAACACATGCGGCTTACCATTCAGCACTTCATTGATCTTTCCTGTTTTTACGATCTCCGGCTCGGACTGGAATTTGGAAAAATCAAAACCATTCGGTTCCTTATCGTTCATGGCCAGCTGCGTAAATTTAAGGATGGAGCGGACGTAAGGGCTCAGGTCGGTGTAGTGGAGGAATGCGTCTTTTTCAAAACCCACATCTACAAATGCAGCATTTAATCCCGGGATCAGCTTTTTTACTTTGCCGAGATAGAGATCACCAACAGCAAAGCTGGCGTCTGTTTTTTCGTTATGCAGCTCTACGAGTTTCTTATCTTCCAGGAATGCGATCTCAACACCTGTAGGGCCAGCATTAATAATTAGTTCTTTGTTCACAAAATGGCAACTTTTAAATACAAAATCACGGCCGGTATGCGGCATATCAAACACACTTGCATCCATTACATTCATCACCGGAAGGAAGGAAAAGGAAAGTTGCAGCGTAGAAAGGTAGTGATGAAATCCAGGAAAGTGTTAAATAAAGTCATGTTCAATAACATGACTTTATTATATAAGGTCAGTTATAAAGAATTATTTATTCTTTTTCTTATGACGATTCTTTCTTAAACGTTTTTTACGTTTGTGAGTCGCAATTTTATGACGCTTTCTCTTCTTACCACAAGGCATACTCTTAGTA
>JABDAP010000026.1:23219-33158 GCA_013289065.1 Bacteroidota bacterium
TGCAAGTGTGTTTGATATGCCGCATACCGGCCGTGATTTTGTATGTTAATTAATAAATTTATTTCTTCAATTCAGTAATGCGTTTGTCAAGTTCTTTTTGTGCATCCGGTATTTTCACTAATTTCTTTACTGCTTCATACCATTTTACAGCGTTTGCTTTATCGCCTTTCTCATCGTAACATTCGGCAAGATTAAAAAGGGCTTCTACATTATCCGGTTGCTTCTGAACAATGATATTGAACCGTTCAATGGCTTTATCGAACTGGCCGCTTTTCTTTCCACCCAGCCCTAATATCATCTGGGCATACAGGTTGTCCGGATTTTTTGTGGCGATCTCCCTCACAGGTAAAATACCTTCCATCGGGTTATCAGAAATGTTTCCAAACAGGTAACAGGCGCCTAAGCCAATTTTGCTTGAATCATTCGCCGGGTTAATAGCTATTGCTTTTTCAAAAAGAACTTTCGCATTACCCGCCAGCCAGTGTTGCATGGCCGGTTGGGTCTCGTCCATCAATCTATCTAAAAACTGATGGGCGGCAAAGGTGAGGCTTTTTTCAGAATTTTCCAACTTCGCGGCTTCGGCAGTATAATATGCATAGGGTTCGAAGGCGTGTGCTGAATCTGACCAGAAGCGCGCCAGTTGATGATATACATGCAGTTGCTGGTCTTTTACATCGCCCCGGATCACAGAATTTTCTAATCCGGCGAGACGCATTGCCTGGGCCTGGCTTATCTTTTCTTTGGCTTTTGCGAGAATATCTTCAAACTTAACCGGCTGAATTTCAGCAGACTGTGGTGATGAACTTACTGACTCGGGCTTTTTAGGGGGAACTGTTTTACCAAATGAATAGAGTAAAACAAATACGACCAGGGCACTACCAACTAATAAAAACTGCTTTTTTTTCACTTCAGGAACGCTTTTGCGCAAAGTTAGTCGGGCTTGTGTTTGCTTTTCACTTCGCTTACAAATTCTTTGGCGGGTTTAAAAGCAGGGATATAATGTTCAGGAATTTCAACAGCAATATTCTTTTTAATATTGCGCCCGATCTTGGCGGCTCTTTTTTTAGTGATAAAGCTGCCAAAGCCACGTATATATATGTTCTGGCCATTTGAAAGGCTTTCTTTCACTTCTTTGAACATGGTTTCCAGGGTAACCAATACATCCACTTTTGGTATGCCGGTTTTGTCTGAAATCTGGTTGATGAGATCTGATTTTCTCATTTGAATAGTTTTATTTTAAGGTAGCAGGGATTAAAATAAGATAAAAAGTTTGAATAATACAAGAAAGATAGCGTAAATATTATAGACGTTACTAATTGATAGATAAATGGTTCAACGTTGTTCGATTTTAAATTATTACGAAAACAGGGTGCTTTTGGCTTAGTTTACTTCGACATACAGCAACAGAAATTGTTCTTTTATTAGAATATTTGCCGCTACCATGAAAAAAAATTTTACTGCCGTACTGATGAAGTGGCACCGTGAGCACAATACCCGCGAAATGCCATGGAAGGGTGAAAAGGATCCTTATAAAATATGGTTGAGTGAAGTAATACTGCAGCAAACAAGGGTGGCACAGGGATGGGAGTATTATAATAATTTTATTAAAAAATATCCCACCATTGGCCATCTTGCCAAAGCAAAGGATCAGGATGTATTTAAGTTGTGGGAGGGGCTGGGTTATTATAACCGTTGCAAAAACCTGTTATTTACCGCAAGAGAAATTGTTGCCAAACGCAAAAGCGTGTTTCCCGATCAGTATGAAGATATCCTTGCACTGAAAGGTGTTGGCCCGTATACAGCTGCTGCCATTGCTTCATTTGCATACAATTTGCCGTATGCTGTTGTGGATGGAAATGTATTCCGTGTGCTTTCGCGTTTTTTTGGAATTGATGAACCTATCGATTCTGCAAAAGGGAAAAAAATATTTACAGAACTGGCGGAGAAAGTACTTTCCAAAAAAGAAGCAGGATCGTATAACCAGGCCATTATGGACTTTGGCGCCATGATCTGCAAGCCGTTTATGCCTGCGTGTGGCAGTTGTCCATTGCAAAAGACCTGTACCGCTTACCGGGAAGGAAGCGTTAACCAGCTGCCGGTAAAAGGAAAAAGCTTGCAGCGCAAACACCGCTGGTTCTATTATTTTTTATTTGAACTTGATGGTAAAGTATTGGTTCATCAACGTACCGGGAAAGATATCTGGCAAAACCTTTTTGAATTTTACCTGCTGGAAACAGCGGAAATGATGCAATGGAACGAACAAACCGTAGCCGTATGGTTAAAGGAGCAGGCCGTTATTACAAAAGCAGTTGTGAAAGACGTATCGCCTGTAATGGTTCAGCAGTTAACACATCAACAGATAAAGGGGCAGTTTATCAGCATACAATTAAAATCGATCCCGCCTTTCCTGCAAAAACACCAATGGCAGGCTGTTAATACTCTTCAAAAACTGCCTTTCCCGAAATTTATAACAGCGTATTTACAAAGCCGGAAGAATACATGATGTGAAATTTCAGGCAGCGCTTCTTTTGTTTCTTAAAAAAAGTTATTTTTAAGAGTGATTCAACCTGCACGAACTTAAAACCTATCGTATGAGAGGAGTTAATCGAGTAATGCTGATCGGCAACCTGGGAAAAGATCCTGATGTTCAGCACCTGGAAGGAAATATTGCCGTTGCTAAATTCCCTTTGGCAACAACGGAAACCTATAAGGACCGTTCTGGTAAACTGATCTCGCAAACAGAATGGCACACGGTTGTTTTATGGAGAGGGCTGGCAGAGCTGGCACAGAAATATCTCCACAAAGGAAGCCTGATATATGTTGAAGGGCGTTTACGAACACGCAGCTGGGAAGATAAAGAAGGCAATAAAAAATTTGCTACCGAAGTGGTTGGAGATAACCTGATCATGTTAGATAAGCGTGGAGACGGGCATGGCGGCCATGGTGCCGGCGATTCCATGGAAGGTTATTCAGGCGATGATATTCCACCATTAACAGATCCGGGAGAAACACTGCCTTTCTGATAGTACTCGCACAGAAACGATACTTTTGTGAAAATGGAATTATACGGGAAATGCGAACCCGGTAATCCTATCTCTAAATAAAATCACCCGCTTTGGATCATCACCCGGTTTGGCAAATATTTTCACACCCCGTTTTATTATCGGCCATACAGGCACAGGGCACTACTGTTCTGGTAATGGTGCTGTTTGTTTTATTATTTCTTTCTTTTGTTTTATCGGGTTCTGAGGTTGCTTTTTTTTCGCTTACCTATAAAGACATCAACAACCTTAAATCAAAGCAGCTGCCGCAATATAAGCGGATCGTTGATCTGCTGGAAGAACCAAAAAACTTACTCGCTTCTTTACTCATCGCAAATAGTTTTATCAATATTTCTATCATCATCATTTCAAACCTGCTGATCGATGATATGTTCAACCTTGAACGGTTTGATGCAGTGTGGATAGAGTTTTTGATCAAAGTAATTTCTGTTTCTTTTTTACTGGTTTTATTTGGCGAAGTGATGCCGAAAGTGCTGGCTACTCAAAACAATATCCGTTTTGCAAAAGACTTTGGCGGTATTGTACAAACAGTTTCCTATGTTTTTGCAAGACTGAGTAAATGGCTCGTAAAATATTCCGATATCGTTGAAAGAAGGCTGGCTAAGCGGACCAACGGCGCGTACAGCCTTGAAGAACTGGATCATGCGATCGATCTTACTACGCAGAACACCGCTTCCGAAAATGAAAAAAATATATTGAAAGGCATTGTGAAGTTTGGAAACATTACCGTGAAACAGATCATGAAAACAAGGGTTGATGTGCATGGCATCGATCAGGATACTTCTTTTGGTGAACTGATCGTTATCGTTCGCGACCTTCATTATAGCCGGTTGCCGGTATATAAGGAAGACCTTGATAATGTAGCAGGGATGATACATACGAAAGACCTGATCGCTTATCTGAACCAGCCTGATGATTTTGACTGGCATGTATTAATGCGCCAGCCTTTTTTTGTACATGAACAAAAATTTATTGAAGACCTGTTAAAAGAATTTCAATTAAAACATATTCATTTTGCAGTGGTGGTGGATGAGTTTGGGGGAACAAGCGGTATTGTAACGCTGGAAGATATTTTAGAGGAAGTGATCGGTGAGATCAAAGATGAATTTGATGAAGAGGAAACAGGATATAAAAAATTAGATGATAACAATTATATTTTTGAAGGCCGTACGATGATCAATGATGTTTGTAAGATCATGGAACTGCAGACCGACACTTTTGATGCAGTGAAGGGGGAAAGCGATTCGCTTGCCGGGCTCGTACTGGAACTGGCCGGTGAAATACCGCAACCCGCAAAAGTGCTCAGTTCCGGTGATTTTGAATTTACTGTGCTGGAAGTTGAGAAGAACCGTATTCAGAAAATTAAGGTTACGATAAAACCACAGATGGGGGAATGATATTATGGGGATAGTCAATAGTCCACGGCCCACGGCCCATAAGAAGCAAAAAAGAAATACTGGTTCATGGATCATGAATGATGGGAAAAAGATATTGGTACTTGCCATGGCCTATGGACTATGTACAATTGTTCTCTCTTCCTGTAACAGTACCTATACGGCGAAGCCGATGGGGTATTATAAAATTAATTTTCCTGAAAAAAAATACGAGCTCTTTGATCAACCGGGTTATCCATATTCTTTCGAATACCCGGTATATGCGAAAGTTGTGAAAGACAGTACTTTCTTTGGAGGAACCACTGAAAATCCATGGTGGATCAATGTTGATTTTCCGCAGTTCCATGGCAGGATCTATGTAAGCTATCTGGACATTGGAAAAAAACACAATTTTGATACTTTGATAAAACAATCTTTTGAACTTACAGGAAAACATACTTCCAAAGCCACTTCAATAGAAGATACGCTTATCACTACTGTAAAGGGAATACATGGCATTTTTTTCACTGTTGGCGGTAATGCGGCAACAGCGAATCAATTTTTTCTGACAGATTCAACCAAACATTTTCTTCGTGGCGCATTGTATTTTGATGCCACGCCTAATGAAGACTCGCTTGGTATTGTGAACCGGTTTTTATTGGAAGACATGAAGCATTTGATCAATACTTTTACATGGAAGAAATGAATTGACGATAGTCCATGGTAGATAGTCCATGGCAAGGATTTAAAAATAATTTATTATGGGCCATTGGCCATGGACAAAAAAAAGAACATGATAGCGATCGATAATAAACTCATCAGCGATGAAGTGATTGAAGAACAGTTCGTGTGCGACCTGAATAAATGCAAAGGCGGTTGCTGCGAAGATGGCGATGCAGGCGCGCCCATGGAAAAATGGGAACTGGAAAAGCTGAAAGAAAATTACGAAGCAGTTAAACCTTATATGACAGCTGAAGGAATTAAAGAAGTGGAGCGCCAGGGAAAATATATTTACGATAAAGAGTTTGGCTGGGTTACACCAACTGTGAATGGCGCTATCTGTGTGTATGGCGACCGTGATAAATCAGGCATTATTAAATGTGCAATCGAACAGGCATATAATGATGGTAAGCTGGACTGGAAAAAACCATTGAGTTGTCATTTGTTCCCGATCAAGATCCGGAAAAGTAAACGCGATCCGGATGTGGAGTATGTGAATTATGAACCGCGGGAAGATCTTTGTGCTGCTGCATGCAGTTTGGGTAAGAAATTAAAAGTGCCTGTTTATATTTTTTTGAAAGATTCATTGATCAGGAAATACGGGCAGGAGTTTTATGATACATTGGCAGCAACGGCAGAGCATATGAAAGAAAATGAATAAATTTGAGCATGGCGGAAAAAATACATGATAAGACCACATTAATTGAACTCATCCAATCCAACGCAATAACTATTAAAAAATATGGTGTTGATAAGCTTGGTGTGTTTGGGTCATTCGTTCGGAATGAGATGAATGAACAAAGCGATGTAGATTTTTTAGTTGAATTTGAATCGGGTAAAAAAACGTATAAAAACTTTATTCACCTGGCTTATTTTCTGGAAGAATTATGTGGCAGAAAAATAGAATTAGTAACACCTTCCGGGTTAAGTAAATATTTTGGCGATAAGATCTTAAAATCTACAGAATATGTCGCACTCTCTCGTTGAATATTTATTACATATAAATGACGAGATCGATTTTATTCTTTCGGCTACTGAAGGAAAGAGTAAAGAAAATATTGAGTCGAGCGATCTTTTAAAAAGAGCCATTGTTAGAAGCCTTGAAATTATTGGCGAAGCCACAAAGCATATCGATTTTTCTTTCAGAGATAAATATCCTCAAATTGATTGGAAAGGAATGGCTGGTACAAGAGATAAACTGATCCATGATTACATGGATGTGGACTATGATATCGTATTTGATATTATCGAAAATGAATTACCGGAATTAAAAATCGAAATAAAAAGAATTGTTCAGATAGAACGTGAATAAAACTTTGTATCACCGCAGAGACGCAGAGTAGAGGGCAGGAACCTGAAGTGTGCGACGCAACAGTTGCTGAATAATGATCATACAGCCGGCTAAAAAAATAGCCACTTATTAAAACTATTATCTGAGTAATTATATTTTAATCTCATAATCAGCGCTCATGAAAGATAACGCAGCCTCATTTATTGCAAAGAGTACGATCAGGGCGGCTGACCTGGAACACAGGCGCAAGATCAATTTTAATATTGCGAAATATAATGCTGTGGTGCCGGTTGGTAAACAACAATTCGGTAACCAGGTGATGCTGGCGCGTGAAAAAGCGAAGAACCGGAAATGGGATGCGATCGAACATCTTGACAGGTATCTGGAAGAATTTGAAAGAAAAATCACTGCGCGTGGTGCAAAAGTGATCTGGGCCGAGAATGCGGCGGAAGCACTGGAAGAGATCGGTAAGATCTGTAAAGAAAAGAGGTGTAAAACTTTGGTGAAGAGCAAGAGCATGGTGACGGAAGAAATTCACCTGAATAAATATCTGGAATCTATTGGCATTGAGAGTGTGGAAACGGATCTTGGCGAATATATTCAGCAGCTTGATGGCGAAGCGCCGTATCATATCGTAACGCCTGCCATGCATAAAAGCAAAGAAGATGTGGCGAGATTATTTGCCGATAAATTAGGAACACCTTCGGGATTATCACCGGAAGAACTCACATTGGTTGCGCGAAAAATTCTGCGCGATAAATATGTGGAAGCGGAAGTTGGCGTTACCGGTGCAAATTTTATTGTGGCCGATGTTGGCGGTATTGCAGTTACAGAAAATGAAGGCAATGCGCGGTTGAGTTGCGGCTGGCCCAAAACACATATTGTTGTTGTGGGTATCGAAAAAATGATCCCGTCGATACAGGATCTTGCTCTGTTCTGGCCGTTGCTTGCAACATATGGTACCGGTCAGAGGATCACGGTTTATAATACATTGGTTTCGGGCCCTCGCCAACCGGATGAAACAGATGGCCCGGAAGAAATGTATGTGATACTGCTTGATAACGGGCGCACCAATTTATTAGCGAATCCAACTTCAAGAGAGGCTTTGTATTGCATCCGTTGCGGTGCATGTTTGAATGCGTGCCCGGTGTATAAAAATATCGGCGGGCATTCTTATGAAACAACTTACAGCGGCCCGATCGGAAAAGTGATCACGCCGTATCTGAGCGGAATGAATGAATACAAGCATTTGAGTTATGCATCATCCTTATGCGGCAATTGTACGGAGGTTTGTCCTGTAAGGATCAATATTCATGAATTATTATTAGATAACAGGCATGAAGCGGTGATACAAGGTTCGAGTACGATCGCAGAAAGGCTTGCGTGGAAAGTGTGGAAGACTGCTAGTTTGAACAGGGGAATGATGAACATGGGAACGGGCAAGATGAAGAACTGGGTAGTGAATAAAGTTTTTAAAGGATGGACAACACACAGGAGCGACCTGGATTTCAGCCAGAAAACTTTTAATGAAATGTGGAGAGACAAACACGGGTAATCTTGCTGATCTATACCTCACATATCAGCTCCCGGCTTTTGTATATTGGTGGAACCTTATTTCATGATGCGGCTGCATTTACCGATTCGAAAGAAAAATTTCTTGCACATACGGGCCCGCGTATCAATTATTCAAATGAAAGATTTTGTGCGGATGCATTGTGGATCGTTCCGCATGGGTTGTTGAGTGAGACAGCTATTTCGGAGCAAAGGATTGAATGTGCTGAGTGGCATGGTTTGAAAATATTTTTTATAACGGGTGGCGATATTCCATTTGATATTTTTGCCGCTTCGTTTTATCTGCTTTCGCGTTACGAAGAATACCTGCCGCATGAATCGGATCAGTATGGAAGATACGCGCATACAAACAGCATAGCATACAAAGAAGATTTTCTGCAACTGCCACTGGTGAATTTGTGGATGCAGTCTCTTGAAAGAAAACTTCATTCATCATTCAACATTCATCGTTCAACATTCCGTTTTATTCCAACGTATGATATTGATATTGCGTATAGCTATTTGTATCATTCACTTCCAAGAAATGTTTTTGGTTTTTACAGGGATCTTTTGCAAGGCAAGTTTGAACAGGTAGTTGAACGGGGAAATGTTTACAGTGGCCGAAAGCCAGATCCGTTTGATGTGTATGATTGGTTAGATGAATTGCATGAACGATATAAACTGAATCCTGTTTATTTTTTTCTGTTAGCTGCGAAAAGAAAAGGCGTTGATAAAAATATCAATCCAAATACAAAGGGAATGCGGCGGTTGATAGAAAGACATGCTGCGAAATACACAACCGGTATACATCCGTCATGGAAGAGCGGTGATGCGGATGCGTTATTGAAATCGGAAGTGGGATTGTTATCAAAAATAATTGAACGGAAAGTGGAGAGGTCGCGCCAGCATTACCTGCGAATGATGTTGCCTGCCACTTACCGAAAATTAATTTCAATAGGCATCAAAGATGAATATTCGATGGCATATGGAACAGTGAATGGATTCAGGGCATCGTATGCGATGCCGTTCAAATGGTTTGACCTGGAGCGGAATGAAAATACTTTACTTACCGTTCATTCTTTTTGTTATATGGATTCAACCGCTGTTTTTCAGCAAAGAGAAACGCCGGAAGAAGCATTGAAAGAACTGCAGCATTATTTTGATATCGTACGATCAGTAGATGGCGAACTGATCACACTTTTTCACAATGATTTTCTTACGGAACAAACTGCATGGATAGGTTGGAGAAAAATGTATGCAGATTTTTTAGAAAAAAATTTCTCCCCGATCACATAGCATCGGCATCTGATGCAACTGTTACCGCTTCTTTTTGTTTCTTCAAACTTTGGTTAACGAGGAATACGCCGATCAGTGTAATTACAGAACCGACGATAATTTTCCAGGTTAGTTTTTCATCCATTATCATCGAACCAGCCAGGATGGCGACAATAGGATTGATGTATGCGTATAATGCCGCCACAGCAGGTTCCAGGTGTTTCATAGTATAAATAAAAGCAGCGAAAGTGATCAGATTACTTGCAATGATGAGATAGGCAACCGCACCCCATGATTGTAAAGGTATTTGTGAAACCGGCATGCTGTCGCCGGAGATAAATAACATGATCATTAATATCAAAGAACTGATCAGCATTTCCCATCCGGTTGCGTAATAGGCGTTCATTTTTGATTTGCTTCTTGATAATATGATGGTGCCGATACTCCAGCCGAGCATGGCGATCAATGAAAGTATCACACCCCAGGTATAACCCTGTTGCCGGTTGTGAAAAGCATTATCATAAAAAACAACAGCAATACCGCCGATGCCTAACAGTAAACCAATAAATGTTATGGAGGTGATGCGTGTATTCCTGAAAAACAAGCGTTCAATGATCACCACAGATAACGGATACAGTGCAGAGATCAATGCGCCCATTCCGCTCGG
>JABDAP010000027.1 GCA_013289065.1 Bacteroidota bacterium
CCAATCCGTTCTTAAATGAAATACATTTTGCCAATGCAGCCAGTAAAATGACACTCGGCCAGGTTTCGGAAGCCGTATTTATTTTAGCGATCCCGTTTTTATTTAACCGCATCGGTGTAAAAAGAATGTTGCTGATGGGGATGACCGCATGGATCCTTCGTTATGTATGTTTCGCCTACGGCAATGCAGAAACTGCCAGCTGGATGTTGTATGCCGGGATTATCCTTCATGGCATCTGTTATGATTTCTTTTTTGTAACAGGTTATATGTACACAGAAAAGAAAGCGGGAGAAAAAATAAAAAATGCCGCACAGGGTTTATTTACGTTTGCTACGTATGGTGTGGGCATGTTCATCGGCACATGGTTCTCGGGATATATCGTTGATCAAAACAAAACAGGTGCGGAAACACACAACTGGCAAGGCATCTGGCAGGTGCCGGCGTATATCGCGTTGGGGGTGTTGATCTATTTTATTGTGTTTTTTAGGGAGAAGAAAGTGAGTAGGCAGTGATGAGTAGTGAATGGTGAATGGTGAATAGGCAATAGTGAATATCTTACCCACCACTGCCCACTCACTACTCACTACTCACTACTCATTATTGACCATTCACCATTGACCATTCACCATACACAAGCATCACATCATTTCAAAATAATACTACCATATGAAAAACATCGCCATGCTCGGTTCCGGATTTATCGGGCGTTTTTATGCAGACTCATTACAGGGTTACAGGAGTAGGGATAAAGTGGTCAGCATTTATTCGCGTAGGGAAGAAAGCGCTAAAAAATTTGCGGACGATTATAATTGTAAGCACTGGACATTGAACATGGAGGAATCCATTGCGCATCCCGATGTTGATATTGTTTGCATCGCTCTGCCGAATAATTTGCATGAGGCCGCTGTGATGTTATGCTGCAAACACAAAAAAGCAGTGATGACAACAAAGCCGCTCGGCCGAAATGCAGAAGAAGCAAAACGCATGTTGCTGGCAGTGGAAGAAGCCGGCATATTTAATGGTTATTTGGAAGATCTTGTTTACACGCCAAAATTTATCAAAGCAAATGAAAGTGTAAAGAATGGTGCATTGGGTAGAATACTTTGGGCGAAGTCGAGAGAAACGCATCCCGGCCCGCACAGCGATTGGTTCTGGGATCTTGAACAGGCAGGCGGCGGTTGTATACTCGATCTTGGTTGTCATTGTGTGGAGATCTCAAGAAGTTATATCGGTAAAGACATCAAACCCATTGAAGTAATGTGCTGGGCCGATACACAGGTAAAACCGATCGATGCAGAAGATCATGCGATCGGCCTGGTGAAATATGAGAACGGAGCGATCGGGCAATTTGAAGTAAGCTGGACATTCCGCGGCGGGCTTGATCTCCGCGATGAAGTAATGGGCACAGAAGGAACGATCTGGATCAACAGTTTTTTACGAACCGGTTTTGATATGTTCACCACCGGCAAAGGCGGCGATTATATTGCAGAAAAAGCGGAAAGCAATACCGGCTGGTTATTTCCTGTTGGCGATGAATTAAATGAACTCGGTTACAACCACATGTTCATGGACATGTTCAACGCCATGGAAAAAAATGAACCACCCAAAGAAACTTTTTATGATGGTTATGTAGTCAATGCCATTCTTGATGCAGCTTACAGATCAGCCAAAACAAAATTGTGGGAACCCGTTGTACTCGATATCTGGCGCGGTAAAACGGGATTGACAAAAGAAAGTCATTTAGTAGAATTCGATGCCGATCATTATTTGGTAAAAGAAGAGATGACACATTACGGAACCAAAAAACTGATCCTGAAAAATAAACATACGGGTAAGATAAGTGAACAGGTGATGGAGTTTTAAAAAATAGAAGTACTGCAAAAACGCAATTATGAAAACTATCAAACAAACATTTGTAGTACTCATTATCATAACTATCACGGGCTGCCACTCCCATCAAACAGAATGGAACGTATATGGCGGAAGTAAATCTGCCAATCATTATTCTTCATTACAACAGGTAGACACTTCAAATGTTTCCCAGTTGCAGGTTGCCTGGGAATACCATACCGGCGATGCATTTGAAAGAACTCAGATACAAGTCAACCCGATTATAGTGAACGGAATTTTGTTCGGCGTCTCACCCAAACTAAAACTCTTTGCAATAGACGCAGCTAACGGAAAAGAAAAATGGGTAATCAATCCATTCGATACTTTATCGAACACAAAAGGCAAAGGATATTTTTCATTGAATGTTTGTCGCGGTGTTACTTATTATAATGATAACGGAAAAGATGCACGCATTTTTTATTCAGCGGGCTCTACACTTTTTTGTATCGATGCAGAAACAGGAAAGCCCGTTACTGCTTTTGCAGACAGCGGCAAACTCGATCTCCACAACGATCTGGACAGGGATGTGAAAGATCTATATGTTGCATCAACAACACCGGGAATAATTTATAAAGATCTCATCATCATCGGCACGCGTGTGGCAGAAGATGCAGCAGCAGCGCCCGGGCATATCCGCGCGTATGATGTGCATACCGGAAAACTTCGCTGGATCTTTCATACCATACCGCAACCGGGTGAAGAAGGTTTTGATACATGGAAAGATAAAGAAGCCTACAAACATATCGGCGGCGCCAATGCATGGGCGGGTTTTAGTATGGATGAAGAAAAAGGAATCGTATTTGCACCGATCGGCTCTGCGAGTTATGATTTTTACGGAGGAAAAAGAATCGGCGATGATCTTTTTGCCAATTGCGTATTGGCGCTTGATGCTGCAACGGGAAAACGTGTATGGCATTTTCAAACAGTGCATCATGATGCATGGGATCGTGACCTGCCAACCGCACCGGTATTGGTGAATATTACAAAAGATGGAAAAAAGATCGATGCGGTTGCACAGGTTACCAAATCAGGTTTTATTTTTTTACTGGATAGAACAACAGGCAAACCTGTGTACCCAATCAACGAAACCAAAGTGCCGGTTGATTCTGCATTGCCGGGAGAAATATTATCGCCAACACAACCCATACCAACCTTTCCGCAACCATTCGTACGGCAGCTGCTCACTGAAAAAGAGCTGAACCATATCGTTGCCGATACCTCATTCAACGATATTAAAAAGAGATGGCTGGCAACGAAGCACGATCATTTATTTACACCGCCATCCAAAGCAGGCACCATTATTTTTCCGGGTTTTGATGGCGGCGGCGAATGGGGCGGCCCGTCGTTTGATCCGTCTACAGGAATATTGTATGTGAATGCAAGCGAGATGGCGTGGATCCTGACGATGGTGGATGTAAAGAAAAAAGATAACACCATCACCGAAAAAAATATCGATGCAGGCAAACGCATTTATACATCAACCTGTATGGCTTGCCATGGGCCGCAGTTGCAGGGTTCAGGCAACAATCCGGCATTGA
Organism: Bacteroidota bacterium; assembly: GCA_013289065.1. Classification (GTDB taxonomy): domain Bacteria; phylum Bacteroidota; class Bacteroidia; order Chitinophagales; family Chitinophagaceae; genus Sediminibacterium. Next base: position 3,429 of record JABDAP010000027.1, read on the forward strand.
TCAACCTGAATAAAAAATATTCCGATATACAATTCAAACAACTCCTCGCAAGCGGCAGAAGAATGATGCCTGCTTTTAAACAGTTAAGCGAAGGAGAAAAAGAAGCGCTGGCATCATTCGTTCTTGATATCAGGTCAAAACAGCAGCAGAAATTCATAGCGCCGTCAACAACGGAAGACCCTTATCACACCATGCCATTCACATCAACAGGCTATAATAAATTCCTTACCAAAGAAGGTTACCCTGCAGTAGATACGCCATGGGGAACATTAAATGCGATCAATTTGAATACAGGAAAATTAGAATGGAAAAAAACGTTGGGCGATTATCCGGAACTAAAAGCAAAAGGCATTCATTCAGGCACAGAAAATTATGGCGGTTCTGTGGTAACCGCCGGAGGATTATTATTTATCGCAGCAACAAGCGACAAAAAGATCCGCGCATTCAACAAAAGAACCGGCGCATTATTATGGGAACACGATCTGCCCGCACCCGGTTTTGCCACACCTGCAGTATATGAAAAAGATGGCAAACAATTTATTGTAATTGCCTGCGGCGGCGGTAAATTAGGAAAAGCTTCGGGGGATAGTTATGTTGCTTTTGGGCTGAAGTAGTTAAACTGGTTAAAAAGGTTAAAGTAGTTAAATTGGGTTAAAAAAATTGCAGGAAATTTATTTCCCTTTAACTTGTTTAACCTTTTTAACCCAACTTGACTCCATTTAACTTCTTTAACCATTTTAACCATATAAAATGCTTTCACAAGACCTCTTCATTCACCACGTTTATTTCTGGCTTACTGATCCTGAAAGTAAGGAAGACCATGCTGCACTATTAAAAGGATTACAGGCTTTGAGTAAAACACCGTCGATCCAACAGTTTCATATCGGCGCACCGGCATCAACCAATCGTGATGTAATTGAAACTTCGTACCAACTTTCATGGCTCACTGTTTTTGCAGATAAAGAAGCGCAGGATGCATATCAAACCGATCCGGTTCATTTGAATTTTGTGGCAACCTGTAAACATCTATGGAATAAAGTAGTTGTATATGATTCGGTTGGGATTTAAAATATTTGCCACAGAAGGTACAGACAAACACAGAAATTTTTTTTGTGCTTATCTGTGTCTTCTGTGGCAATAAAATCTTTTGTATGAAACCATCTGTTAAAATACTCATCTTCTGCCTCACCACTTTTCTGTTCATCGGTTGCGACAGAGTTACCAAAGATCTTGCAAAAGAACACCTGCAAAACAAACCTATGGTCTCTTACCTGAATAATACTTTACAATTAGTATACGTTGAAAACACAGGCGCAGCAATGAGTTTAGGCGATGCACTTCCGCAAAAAACAAGTTTCTGGTTATTGAGTGTGCTGCCGTTGATCTTTTTATTGGGCCTGTCGGTTTACACGATCAGGCAGGCAAGAGAAATGAGTTTGGGTAAAATAATTTCCTTTGCATTACTCATTGCGGGCGGGTTGGGAAATATTATCGACAGAGTTGCATTCGACAGGCATGTAACAGATTTTATGATACTCGGTGGCTCATGGAAAATACATACCGGTGTTTTTAATTTCGCAGATGTTTGTGTAAGTGCAGGGGCGATCGGGTTGATTTTATTTTACCGGGATAAAAAAATGAAAACGGAATCAAATCCACAGAATTTTCAATAAGAAAAAAACGGAGAAAAAGAGAAGGACAAGAATTTACTCTTTTTCTCCTTTTCTTCGTTCTTCTCTTATTGCAATTTTTAATCCTGAACAATGAGCAAGCTATCATATCGTGATGCAACATTGAATGATCTCACCGGCATCGTAAGCATTTATAATTCTACTGTTCATACAAGAATGGTAACTGCAGATACGGAAACAGTAACAACAGAAAGCAGGATCGCATGGTTTCATGAACACAATTCTGTCAACCGCCCTTTATGGATCGTGGAAGATGAACAAAACCAGATCATCGGCTGGGTAAGTTTTCAATCTTTTTATGGAAGGCCGGCGTATGATGCAACGGTTGAGATCAGTATCTACCTCGATGCATCCCAACGTGGCAAAGGGTTTGGCAAAGAAGTATTACAATACTCCATCAACAAAGCAAAAGAATTGGGTGTCAAAAATTTACTCGGCTACATCTTCGCACACAATGAACCAAGTTTAAAATTATTCCGGCAACTCGGTTTTGAAGATTGGGGGCATTTGCCGGGTATTGCTGTGCTGGATGGAATGGAAAGAAGCTTAAAAATTTTAGGACTGAGAATTAATTAAGTCTGAAGTTAGGAGACTGGAGTAAAACAAAACCAGTCTCCAGACTCCTAACTCCAGACTATCATATATTTCCTTTCTTCAATTCCTCAACAGCAAAATCCGCCGCCCTTGCAGTAAGCGCCATATACGTAAGTGATGGATTCTGGCACGCTGAAGAAGCCATACACGCACCATCCGTTACAAAAACATTCTTCGCATCCCATACCTGGTTGTTGCCATTCAGTACAGATGTTTTCGGATCTTTTCCCATTCTTGCCGTTCCCATTTCATGAATGCCGTGGCCGATCGCATGGCCGCTATCCCATGTGTTCACATTCTTCACACCCGATGCTTCAAACATCGCTTTCAGTTCTGCAACAATGGCTTTGCGCATTTTATATTCGTTGTCTTTCAATTCGCAATCCATCGACAATACCGGCAATCCCCATTTATCTTTTTTATTTTTATCGAGCGTGATCTTGTTTTCATGATAAGGCAATATCTCACCAAACCCGGTGGCGCCAATACTCCAGCCGCCTGGTTCAGTTAATGCATCTTTAAATTCACCTCCAATATTCATCTCAGCGATCTCTCTGCTCCAACCCGACCTGCTTGCTGCACCCTGGTAACCAAAGCCACGTAAAAAATCTCTTTTATCATTTCCCATATTTGCAAAACGTGGAATATAAAAACCACTCGGCCTTCTTCCGGAATAATATTTATCCTCATACCCTTCCACCGTTCCCGATGCACCGAGGTTATAATGATGATCCATCACATTATGCCCGAGTTGATCACTGCTGCTGCCCAATCCACCGGGCCAGATCTCTGTTGCCGTATTAAATAATACCCATGTTGAATTCAATGCCGATGCATTTAAGAAAACTATTTTTGAATGATACTCATATGTTTTATTTGTCTCAGCATCCAGTACTTCCACGCCCGTTGCTTTTTGTGTGTTCTTATCATAGATCAGTTTTGTTACGATCGAAAACGGCCGCACCGTTAAGTTTCCCGTTTTCATTGCTGCGGGTAAAGTAGAAGATTGTGTGCTGAAATAACCGCCGAACGGACAACCTTCCCAGCAACGGTTCCTGAACTGGCAGGCAGTTCTTCCGGGAATGGCCTGTGTTAAATTGGCAACACGCCCGATAAATAAATGCCGCTCGCCTTTGTATTGCGCTTTAATTCTTGCAGCCACATCTTTCTCTACGCAGTTAAGATCCATCGGTGGCAAAAATTGCCCATCGGGTAAATGAAGCAATCCTTCTTTTGATCCGCTGATGCCTGCAAATGTTTCTACATGGTCATACCATGGTGCGATATCTTTATAACGTATCGGCCAGTCAACACCCACACCTTCTTTTGCATTCGCTTCATAATCGAGATCGCTCCAGCGATAGCTTTGTCTTCCCCATAAGATCGAACGCCCGCCTAACTGATAGCTGCGCCACCACGTAAAAGGTTTTACTTCTGTATACGGGCAATCTTCTTCATTTGCCCATGAAGGCATTACCGCTTCAGCGGCAGCCCATCCACGGTGTATCACAGGATATTTTTTTCTTTGCTCATCAGTAGTTCTTCCGCGATGTTCAAATTCCCACGGTTGTTTTTTTCCGTATTCATAATCTTTGATGTGTTCATAATTTCTTCCGCGTTCAAGCATCAAAACCTTCAAACCTTTTTCGGTCAGTTCTTTCGCGGCCCATCCGCCACTGATGCCCGAGCCAACTACGATGGCATCAAATGTGTTTTGTGTTTTGGCTTTGTTGTTGAGATTGGTTGAATCGGCAGGCATAGCAATAGTTTTGGTGAATGGTCAATGGGCAATAGTGAATAGTGAATTATTTATGGCCGGGCAGCATTGCTGCTATGTTGCTTCCGTTGCGTCGCACACTTCAGGTTTCTGTTCACTACGCAACATATTCACCATTGCCCATTCACTATTCACCACTTCATATCCTTAAATCTAAAACTTTATTTTCTTCCCAACCCACTACCCACAGGATTATTATCAACTTTTAAATAATTTCACCACCACACAAACACAACTTATGGAATACAGGGAAATAGGCCAATCGGGTATACACGCATCAGCCATTACTTTCGGCGCATGGGCCATCGGCGGGTGGATGTGGGGTGGCGCCGACCGCAAACAGGCGTTGGAAGCCATTCTTGCAGCATATGGCCTTGGCGTTACCGCCATCGACACCGCACCCGTATACGGCCAGGGCATCAGTGAAGAAATTGTTGGCGATGCATTAAAACAATTGCCGCGCAACAAAGTGCAGGTGCTTACCAAATTCGGGTTGAGATGGGATCTTAAGGAAGGCTCACTGCATTTTAGCATGGATAATGAAGAAGGCGATATGCAGGATGTTTACCGCTACGCACGCAAAGAAAGTGTGATACTCGAATGCGAAAATTGTTTGAAAAGGCTGGGCACCGATTACATCGATCTCTTTCAACTGCACTGGCCCGATCCAACCACACCCATCGAAGAAACCATGGAAGCCGTGCTGCGTTTACAGGAACAGGGAAAAATACGGGCCGCAGGTGTTTCCAATTATTCAGTTGAACAGATGAAAGTTGCCGAAACAGTGATATCACTTGCCTCCAATCAACTTCCATACAGTATGGTGCGGAGAGATATTGAGAAAGATGTGTTGCCGTATTGTATAGAAAATAAAAAAGCAGTGATCGTGTATAGCCCTTTGCAAAGAGGATTGTTAACCGGTAAAATTAAACCAGGACATACTTTTAATCCCGGCGATACACGTGGCGGCGATCGTTTCTATTCTGCAGAGAATATCAAAAGGATCAATACCTATTTAGAAGAATTGCAGCCATTGGCTGCGGATAAAAATGCATCGCTGGCACAACTGGTTATTGCGTGGACGCTGCGCCAGCCCGGCATCACGCTTGCATTGGTTGGTGCACGAAATGCGGAGCAGGCTATTCAAAATGCAAAAGCGGCTGATATTAATTTAAGCGATGAAGAATTAAAAATGATCGATGATAAATTGCATAATCTCGATCTTGTATTCTAACTCAGCGCCTCCGCGGTAAAAATAACCGCGGAGGCGCTGAGAGTTGTTTTATTTAGAGCTCCACTTGAACCATCTGATCCCCATAAAAGCAAATACGATCGCATAGCCAAAAGTCATCAGCAATGCATATGTAGCCTGTATATCCCATGTTTCAGGGCGCAGGCCGCTTGATAAAATATGTTGCACCGTTCCATAAGGCGACCATTGTACGGCTTTCCCGATCTGTTCTCCTAACATACCTAACTGGCCGAACATACCTACCATGATAAATACAAAATATACTAACCGGCATGTTACATTTACTGTTTCAGGATTTTTGATGAGACCAACGATTGCCTGTCCCAATGCGAGATACACTGCGCCGCCAATAAATGCAACTGCGAGCCCCAATGCATAACCCTGCGGTGTGATCGTTATCTTATCAAAATAAAATCCGCCGATAAATACGATCAGGGTAACTGCTACGATCATCGCGAGCTGTACGGTTAAACGGCTCACCATGATCGACCATGCTGCAACCGGCGCTACACGCAGCCTTTGAAACACGCCTTTGTCGCGGTCGCGCGCAATGGCGTTTGAATATCCCATCAACCCGATCGCAGTGAGGCCGATGGCGATACAGGATGAAAGAACATATGCCCCGCCTAATTTACTAACCAATCCTTTCCAGGAGATCAGAATGGTTAACGGAACGATCAAGGTGAGCATTACAGCGCGGCGGTTACGCCACTGTGTGCTGAAATCTGCACGGAGCAAGGCTTTGAAAGCTGCTGAAGTAGAAGGTATAATAGTTTGCATCTGACTGATTTTTAAAAATGATTTATGAACGCACGGTATCTCCTGTTAAACCAATGAACACATCTTCGAGCGTTATCTTCCCTCTGCGCGATGCGGCGATCACTGCAGGGTCATTACGGTGTTCTTCGATCATCGCCTCCGGTGTATTTATCTCGATCACTTTTCCATGATCGATGATGGCGATACGGTCGCACACCGATTCCGCTTCTTCCATTGAATGCGTGGTAAGTAAAATGCCATGGCCTTTTTCACGCATCTCTTCCATGCGAACCCATAACTGGCGGCGCGATTGCGGGTCGAGCCCTGTTGTTGGCTCATCCAGTAAAACCAATGGCGGATTATGCAGCAATGCAATAGCCAATGATACACGCTGCTGTTGCCCGCCCGATAACTGGCTGAATTTTTTAGAAGCCGAATCGGCTAATTTGATATCGGCAAGAAATGCATGCAGTTTTTCTTTTGGCATATCAACACCATGTATACCGGCGAATAACTGTATCACTTCCGACACAAATAATTCCGGTTGAAAACTCGTTGCCTGTAACTGCACGCCAATATTGGCGCGTGCATACAATGGCGCATCATGGATGCTGTAACCTGCCACCGTGATATTACCCGATTGTGGTTTCAGCAACCCCTCCACCGCACTGAGCGTACTTGTTTTGCCGGCGCCATTCGGGCCAAGCAAACCAAAGATCTCTCCGGGCCGCACATCGAAGCTTACTTTTTTGACCGCCTGGAAGGGCCCGTAAAAAATATCCAGGTTATCTACCTGTAAAATGGAATTGTTCATTCGCAGTTTGTTTTATTAAATATATTGAAATGTTTTGTTCGCTGGTGAACACCAAAAAAATCTTCGGCAAAGTAGTGGGTTTTTTAAAAGCAGGTCAATATAATTTCGGTAAATGGCGGGATAATGGGTGTTAGGGAAGGATTTGGGCGGTGAGTTGTTAGTTGACAGTTGTCAGTTTAAACGTGTTGTGCTATTGAATTTTCAAAAAAGTAAATCCCCCTTCGGCGAATCTTTGCGCAAAACTCTGTGTTCTCTGCGGTTACAAATTGCGTCTATTAACCGCAGAGTACGGAATGCGCGCTGTTGAATAATGTCCATAGACCATGGTCTATGGACTCATCTTCCTCAATTCATTTTCCAGCCTGTCAAAATTTTCTTCATTTTTTTCAGGAACGAATGCTTTTAGTTTATTGCATTCTTCTGCCGAATCGAAAAGCATCTTAAAAATGATCTTTGTTTTGCCGGCTGTTACCTCTTCAAACATTACAACCATCTGGAAAATGGGTTTTGAAAAACGCTTCCAGGCAATCAGCGCCGGTTTTTCTATTTTGATAAACTCGCATTCATTGGGATAATTTCCTTTGTCCGGCCCATGCATCATAAAACGCCATTTGCCGCCCGGCCGGAAATCGAATTCATGAAAAGTATTTGTAAAACCTGCCGGCCCCCACCAGTTTTTTAAATGTTCCGGGTCGGCCCATGCTGTGTACACCATATCTCTTCGTGCGTTTACAATTCTCGAACTTACAATTTCGCGATCAGGAGTTGTTGAGATGATCTCTGTTGCCATATATCAGGTAATGTCATGTCAAGTTATTAAAGAATTTTTGTTATTCCAATCAACCTGGATTCAGGAAATACCTCAGTTTAAAATTAAAACTGCGGCCGTTTAACCGGATCGTGAATTATAAAGCCCCGTAAAAACGGGGCTCGCAATGGCATTGCCTAAAGCAATGCACATGAGAAAATATTAAATTCCTTTTATGGCTACACAATACTATTTTATTTAATAAAGCAACCGGGGGCATGTCGATAGACAACAAGTAATGGTCAACTAACAACCGGTTATGCAACCACAGATCAACACTGATGACCAGTGAAAATCTGTGAACCTGTCGCTAACGTTTTTGTTTGATGATTTTTTTGCAAAGAGATATTGCGGGAAATGAATACAAAGCCATGAAGGCCTAACTCACTTCCTCATACCCGCTCTTGATGATCGTTGACAACATCTTGAAACGCACATTTGCCTTAATGGTATTACGTGTATGTGCCGGAATGATGATGGATTCACCTGTATTCAATAAAGAGGATCTGTCATCGATCACAATTTCGGCTTTGCCGTCGATGATCTGGATGAAGGTATCAAAAGGAGAGATCTTTTCAGTCAATACTTCGCCCGAATCGAATGATACGGCGCTCACATTTCCGGTTGTTTTTCGTATGATGGTTCGTATTACCACGGAATTGGGAATATATTCAATGATCTCGACAATGATAAACGTTTTTGCCTTTTCAATTTCAGAAGTTTCCAATGCAGGTTGGGGAATTAATGTGAGATTATACGCAAAGATGAGCTATTAAAAAACGGAAAGCGGTTTTAATTGATCAAACCTGTGTTACACATATCACATGTTTTCAAGGTTATTGTCGCGGATCTTCTTTAATTGTTTATAAAAAGATGGCGAATGGCCCGTTGCTTTTTTAAACTGGTTGGACAAATGCGCCACGCTGCTGTAATGCAGTTTAAAGGCGATCTCTGTCAGGTTCAGCTCATCATACAGCAATAATTCCTTTACTTTTTCGATCTTGTTCGTAATAATGTATTGCTGGATGGTGATCCCTTTTACTTCAGAGAACAAGTTGGAGAGATAAGTATAATCGTAATTTAATTTTTCGCTGATATAGTCCGAATAATTCTTCGCAGGAAGTTCATCAGAATAATGGATCATTTCAATGATCACATTCTTGATCTTTTCAATTAAAATACTTTTTTTGTTATCCAGCAGTTCCAGCCCCGACTTAAGAAGGTTTTGTTTAAGTTTATCGAGTTGCGGTTGTGTTACTTCATTGGGTGTTTCGATCATCCCGAGATCAATGATGGAATTTTTAATCCCCAGGTTTTCCAGTTCATCTTTCACCACCATTTTGCAGCGCAGACTCACCATATATTTTATATAGATCTTCATAATTTGCGCTCTCACGATTTGATCAACAAGTTACAGAAAAGCGCTGCTATTTCATATATCAACTACTGCCTGGCCTTCGCCGGGAGGGGTTTTCACTGAAGACATAATATTTTCCAGTGTTTCCTTCATGCCACTAAATGAATTTGATTTTTTATAAAACCCCTTTATTTTCAGTTCATCTGCAAGTAATATTTCCGCCTCTGTTTTAGAAGTGGACAATAAGATAAAAGGTACATTATTAAATGGAGGTTCGCGCATGCTCAATAGCTCCTCGCGCAATTGAAAGCCGGTAAGTTTGGGCATATTGATATCGCAAAGAATGAACAGCGGCAACGTATCGGATGTTTTTAAAAAATCAAGCGCTGCATGTGGTTTGTCGAACACCATAACCTGGGTGGGATGATACATCAGGCTGGCCATCTCCCGCATCGTTTCAAGATCCTCAAGATCATCATCAATAAAAATGATCGGTTTATTTCCCATAAAACTATTTTGCTATAGCAGAATACAAACGCTACACTCAAAGGTGGGAAATAACGTATACGAAATGTTACATATGTACGCGTAAATCTTACATATATCACAGGTGTAAAAAGATTAAAAATCGGATCCGGAGTAGGTTTTATATATTTTTCCTGATCCCTATTCGTTTTCTTAATGCAGGTGGATCATATTCGGCCCTGATCATACCAACCTGCATCGGAAACAAAGTATAAGTAAAAGTTCCTGATAAAACAGCGGGGTCCTGCATGGCAATATTTTCCGCTTCATCGCTTGTATGAACTTCAATAACAGCCATTGGGAAAGTGCCTTTGGGTTCAAATACCGGCCCATATACGATAGAGCATTTTGCATCGGTTAAACGCTGCCAGTATTCTTTATGGTTATCCATTATATTTTTTTCTGCCTCGTTCTGATCTAAATAAAAATCAGCGCGCGGAGGATATATCTTGTATAAATATTGCTTCTTGTCCATAATATTTTTGCCGGCAGTATATCTATAATAAACTAATGCTTTGAAAAATGATCACGCACAAAAGCATGCTCCTGGTTTTCGGTCATTTTATCGGTTTGCTTTGTCTCGATCTTTATTTTATCAAAATGATGGTCTGCCCTGAGAAGGTTGAACAGTTCCGTTTTCGCACTGGTTGGGCCAAACAGTAACACATCATCGAATTCAAGGATAGCTTTGCCTATTGTTTTGTAATAAGCGGATGTTTCATGATTTTCCTTCTGATGCATTTCCTTTTCGCTCTTTTCAATCGTTTCATCTTTATCATGATGTGTAAATTCAGCGCCGATCATTTTTGTTTCGATCGGCCCGTTTACCAGTTCCATTAAGTGGGCGCTGGCATGATCCATCCAGATGCCGATATGTTTGGTTGTTTTCATTTTATTCTTAATGAAATAATCATGCCGCTAAATCTCTACATAACTGGTAATTTTTCCGTTGGCATATTATTTTGACTAATTGACAAAAAGACGGTATGATAAAACGAGTTGTAAAGCTTGGCGACAATACACATTATAATTTCAACACCTCACCGGATATCTCTTACTGGGCAACAAGATATAATGCCAGTTTAGATGAGATACAGAAGATCTTTACCGATACCGGCAACTCTATTTCAAAAACATTGGAGATCCTGCGGCAGCGGAACCAGGAAGTATAATAGCCGCAAAAAAGATACAATACACGCGCTGAAGGTCATATGTTCCGGAAGCGGGAAGCTAATGCAATCCGGTTCTGCATCACAAAGGTTCGTTCCGTAAATTACTTTGTCAACTTAAGCGCAATATCTAACCGTTGTGCCGCATTATCCCAATTGATGATATTGAATAATGCATCCACAAAATCGGTTCGCTTATTTTTATATTTCAGGTAGTAAGCATGTTCCCATACATCGATCACCAGTAAAGGGATACATCCCCACTGTGTAAGCTTTTCGTGGTTCTCACATTGAAGTACCGTAAGGCTATCGCTGTACGGTTGATACGCTACAATGCCCCATCCGTTTCCATCCACATTTTTAGCAGATTCAGCGATCAACCCTTTTAATTTTTCATAACTACCGAAATTTTTATCGATGCGTTTCAATAATTCACCCGTGGGTTCTGTTTTTTTATTGATGAGGTTTGTCCAGAAAATAGAATGTAAAACATGCGAGGAAAAATGATAGGATAATTTTTTGGTCCAGAAATCTACCGTTTCCAGGTTATTATCATCCATCGCCTTTCTGATCATTTGCAGGTCTTTGTTCGCACCTTTTACTGCGCCGCCGTGATGGAAGGTATAATGCAGATGCATGGTTTCTGCATCCATATACGGTTCAAGAAAATTTTCATTATATGGCAGCGGCTGTAAAATATAATTGCCATTTGCATCCACCAGTTTTTCAATTGGATTGTCAACAAGGTTTTGCGTAAATGCATTACCACCCGTAACCAGTGTGGCTGCTCCAAGCAATGATCCGGATTTGATAAAATGTTTGCGGTCCATAGAATTGTGTGGTAAATAATGATCAGAATGTTGAACGTCAGTAATTGCTGAAGCTACAATAAGATTTTGGAGACATTCTGATGATAAGATAGGGCTGTAAAATGATAACAAGAGAATTGTGAGATCTCGCATAAGTTGTTTACTTTGTTAAGGGACTCCCGGCCCGTGTAAACAAACGCTTATGGAAACAGAGCAGGTCAAACACACGGAACTTACTTTTCAACTGATCGTTGAATCTTCACCCAATGCCATCATCCTCGTTAATAAAGAAGGCAAGATCGCATATATGAACAGCCAGACCGAAAAACTATTCGGGTATGAGCGTTCGGAACTGATCGGCCAAACGGTTGAGCAGTTGATACCTGCAAGATACAGCCAGCACCATCCCGGCTTCCGCAATATGTTTTTCCGGGCGCCTGCTGTACGGTCTATGGGTGTGGGGCGCGAACTTTTTGCTTTACGCAAAGACGGAACAGAATTTCCCATAGAGATAGGGCTCAACCCTGTCGTTACAGTTGATGGTACATTAGTGCTGGCATCCATTATCGACATTACGGAAAGAAAAAAAGCGGAAGAACGTTTCCGGCTGGTGGTGGAATCTGCGCCCAATGCAATGATATTAGTGAACCATGAAGGCATGATCACCCTGGTAAATAAACAAACGGAAATGCTGTTTGGCTACGAGCGAAATGAATTGGTGGGTAATAAACTCGAGATGCTAATCCCGCAACGGTTCAGCGGGAATCATCCGAATCACAGGGAGAGTTTTTTTAAAAAACCGCAAACCCGCGCAATGGGCGCCGGCAGGGATCTTTTCGCCAAAAGAAAAGACGGTACCGAGATACAGGTGGAAATAGGGTTGAACCCGATTGAAACAACAGAAGGGAATATGGTACTTGCTTCCATCATAGATATCACAGAAAGAAAATTACAGGAGATCACACTGAAAAAACAGGTAGAGCTTGAAATAAAAAACAAAGAACTGGAACAGTTTGCTTACGTGGCTTCACACGACCTGCAGGAACCTCTGCGCACAGTTTCGAATTATATGCAGCTGTTTGAAGAGGATTATTCAGAAAAGCTGGACGAACAGGCCTTCAAATACATCCATGCAGTAAACAATGCTACCAGCAGGATGAGTATGCTTATTAAAGCATTATTGGCATTCTCGAAGTTGGGGACCAACCGCAGGCTGGTAAGTGTTGACTGTACAAAACTCGTTAAAGACGTTTTATCAGATCTGCAGAAATTTATTAAAACGTCGGGGGCAGTTATCACTGTTTCAGAACTGCCAACCATAAATGTATATGAAACGGAGATGCGCCAGGTATTTCAAAACCTCATCATGAATGCGATAAAGTTCTGCCGCAAAGGAATTATTCCTGAAGTGAGGGTCGATGCTGAAAAGCTGGCTGATAAATGGCAATTCTCTGTGAAAGATAATGGCATCGGAATTTCAGTTTCGCATTATACACGCATCTTCGAGATCTTTCAGCGCCTGCACACAACTGCCGAATATGAAGGAAATGGGATCGGCCTGGCCAATTGCAAAAAAATTGTGGAACTTCACCAGGGAGAAATATGGGTTGAGTCCACTCCCGGAAAAGGAAGCGAATTCTTTTTTACCATTCCTCCGCTTACAGTATGATCAAAAGAAGCCTTTCATGTATCATGTTGATCGATAATAACCCGGATGATAATTACTATCACCGGCGGGTCATACAAAAACACGACCCCTCTCTCAAAGTAATCGAGATGGATTCTGCAACAGATGCTCTCCACTATCTGCAGTCTGCAGAAATAAACAGCATTCAACCCGATCTGATTTTTCTTGATATAAATATGCCCGGTGTAAATGGTTGGGATTTTATAGAACAGCATAGAGAAAAAAAACAACGATTACATGATCCTTTGATCATTATGCTGACCACTTCAGAGAACCCTGACGACATCAGAAGAGCCAGGCTTTCGGGAGATGTAATCGATTGTATGACAAAACCGTTGACTATCGAAATGCTAAAGAGTGTAAATAAGAAATACTTCGAATAGATCGGTTTTTTTTGTTTAGATTTAAGAGAATATACCGGCATTTTTACTTAAACAGGCATTCTCCCCCCCCGCTGTTTTCAGAAGCATCGCTAATCAGGTTTGTTTCAATTTATGCGAACGCCATTAAAAATATTATTATTAGAGGATAATCCCTCTGATGCTCAGATCGTGCAACGAAAGCTCGAAAAGAACGGCTTGATATTTGAATCATTGCTTGCAATGAACAGGGCAGAATATATTCTTGCCATAGATGAATTTCAACCGGATGTGATCATTTCAGATAATACACTGCCCGATATCAGTGCAACACAAGCGCTTGAAATATACCATCAGCGTTTGTTAAGTATTCCTTTTATCCTTGTAACCGGCACTATATCGGAAGAGTTTGCAGTAGGCATCATTAAACTGGGTGCCGATGATTATATTTTGAAAGACAGGCTAAAAAGATTGCCAACAGCCATTGAGGCGGCACTAGAGAAACGAAATGCCGAAGCTGAAAAGAAAAGAATTGCACAGGAAAGAGAATTTGACCAGGAAAACATGAACGCTTTAATAAACAATACAAAGGATCTGTTGTGGAGTGTTGACAGGGATCTGAAACTGATCACATTCAATAATGCATTTAAGGAAGTTATCGCACACACATCAGGGGAAAAATTTTCCAAAGGAGATTATATTCTCTCCACCCAATTTTCGGATGAACAGGTGATCCGTTATAAACTATTTTATCAGCGTGCATTATCCGGTGAAACTTTCACCATTGTTGATCATTTTGAGTCCCCTCAGGAGCTATGGGCGGAAATTTCCTTTTACCCGATCGTTGAAAACAATGAGGTTGTGGGAACAGCCTGCTTTTCGCGTGATATTACAGAAAGGAAAAGATCACAGGATGCGTTAAAAGCAATGGAAGAGGAAATAGCGCATCAGAAAGTGCAGGAACAAAAAAAGATCACGAGGGCCATCATCAAAGCACAGGAAAAAGAAAGGAACCGCATCGGGCAGGAATTGCATGACAATGTGAACCAGATCCTCGCGGCTACAAAAATGTTTCTGAGCAGGGCAGGCAAAGATGAGCCTACAAAGGCGATCATAAAATACCCGATGGAACTAATTGATAATTCAATTGAAGAAATACGCTTACTAAGCAGCCGGAATGTAACTCCGTTAAAAGATGTTAACTTAAATGAACTTATTAGAACATTGGTTGAGAAAATGGAGATCGGTACAAACATCCATACAATTTTTGAGTACGGAATTGTTGATGACGTACTGGATGATGACCTGAAATTAAATATCTACCGGATCATACAGGAACAGATAAATAACATTATTAAATATTCGGCAGCCAAAAATGTAAACATATCCATCAATGATAAGAAGCAAAATATTTTTGTAATGATCGCAGATGATGGCAACGGTTTCGACATGGGCAAAAAGAGAACAGGGATAGGGCTTGCAAATATGATGAACAGAATAGAGTCTTATAATGGCAACATCGATATCGAAAGCTCGCCGGGCAAAGGTTGTAAGGTACAGGTAACCATTCCGTATGCAACGCACGAATGATTGTTACGGCGCTTGGTTTAGGATCAAACGTAGGAGGATCACTACAAAAAGACCTATTTCGACTAATCCGTTTTCTTTTTTCTGCTATGTTTTGTTTCACTCGCTAATCATTCCTTTACATCCATAACCAAAACTGATGAAAATTTTAATTGCAGATGACCACACAATTGTTCGCAAAGGCGTGAAAATGCTGCTTACCGAAGCCTACCCGTTTACTGAGATCACAGATGTATCTGATTCTATAGATCTGGTGAAGATGCTTTCGAAAGACAAGTGGGACATTATTATCAGCGATGTTTCTATGCCACCCGGCGATTCAGGTATTGAAACAATAAAAAAAATAAAAGAGTATGCACCCGGCAGCCCGGTGCTCATATTAACAATGCATCCAGCCGAAGAATACGCCGTAAGGGCGATCAAGGCAGGCGCTTCGGGTTATCTTTCAAAAAGTGCAGATACGAGTGAGTTCATAAAAGCGGTAAACACGGTATTATCCGGAAGAAAATATTTAAGCGAGGAAGTGGCAGATATTATGGCAGACGCTTTTATGAACGATCACGAAAACCGTTCTGTCGACAGATTATCAAACCGCGAATTTGAAGTTTTCAAATTATTGGCAGCCGGTAAAACAATTTCCCAAATTGCCAAAGATATCTTCCTGAGTTCAAATACGATCAGCACTTTCAGGTCAAAAATATTTGAGAAAATGAGTTTTCATAACAATATGGAACTGATCAAATATGCTGTAGACAATAAACTCGTGTAAGCCTTTATTTTTAATATCCACAATCCCCGCAAACTCCTTTTACCTTGTAAGAGGAGTTTTTGTTTTTATTTATCAGGCGGTCTGTTTATGTTTTACAGCAGCCGGAGACACGCCAAACCTTTCTTTGAACGAGCGGCTGAAGTGTGAAGTATTTTCAAAACCGCTTTCAAAAGCGGCTTCACTCACCGTTTTATCCATAGCACGTAACAGCTGCATGGAATGATCAAGCCGTTTTTCCAGCAACCATTTGCCCGGCGTATTATTAAAATGTTTTTTAAAATCACGTTTAAAAGCCGACAGGCTTCGGTTGGTGAGTTGTGCGTATGCTTCCAGCTTCAGGTTAAAACAATAATTGTCGTCCATTACTTTTTGCAAGGATACCAGTTGCGGTTCCTGCAGCAGTGAAGAAAAATAGGAAAGAAGTTCAGCGTTCCTGTTATTATCGGCGATCGTTAAGATCAGTTCCCTGAACTTTAATTCAAGCAGCGATCGATCCGGGTCGGCATTTTCTTCAAAATACGATAACATGGAACTGAAAAAAGATTCGATCTTTTCGTTCTTTACAACATGTATAACCGGGCCCGATTCTTTCTGGTGGCCGGTAATGGGGATCGATCTGGTTTTTAAGGTATCGCAGATAAATCCGTCGGGAAGAAAAAATATGACCAGGCAAAAAGAAGCATCAAAGAACTGTTCTACGATCGTGGCACCCTTTCTTACAAAAACACAATCCCCTTTTTGCAAATAAAAAGGGCCATGAACGGTATGCCAGGTTTTTTTTCCTTCCGTTACATAAATGATATAATTATGCTGGCTCCAGATATCGGCAAATTTGTTTTCAAGCGGGCAATTATAAAAAGTAAGCAGCGCATCGCCGCACCTGAACAGGCGGAAACGTTCGGGATGTTGTAATTTGAATTCGTAGAAATTAAACATAGCTGGTAAACGGTTAACTGGCTCTTCCGGTTCGGTTCAGGCCAAACCTCATTTGAACTTTTAAGCAATATTTGTGGACTTCAGAGTATTACCTGCCAATCAAACGGTGTATACTTTTGCGTTTTTATTCACTGCCGTCAAAGCGGTTTTATTTTCAAATGTAAAAACAAAAAACAATATGAATCCAAACAAAGCTTTATGGGAAAAAGGAGACTTTACCCGGATCGCAGATACCATGCGTGAAAGTGGTGCAGCGCTTGTTGCGAAAGCAGGCATTACAAAAGGTATGAAAGTACTTGATCTCGGTTGCGGCGATGGCACCACTGCCATACCTGCAGCAAAACTAAACGCCGAGGTATTAGGTGTAGATATCGCACAAAACCTTGTTGAAGCGGGAAATGCGCGCGCAAAAAAAGAAGGGCTTGCCAATATCGGTTTCCAGGAAGGGGATGCGATTGACCTGAAAGGCCTGGAAGATAAAAGTTTTGATCTTGTGATCAGTATTTTCGGCGCTATGTTCGCACCAAAACCTTTCGAAGTGGCGCAATCAATGGTTCGCGTTACACGCCCGGGCGGAAGAATAATAATGGGTAACTGGATACCAGGCGATCCTACCCTGGTGGCCCAGGTATTGAAGATCTGTTCGGCCTATACGCCTCCGCCGCCGGAAGGTTTTATCAGCCCGATGTTATGGGGTATAGAAAGCCATATTGTTGAACGGTTTGAAAAAGCCGGTATAGCAAAAGAAAATATCAAAGCAGTAAAAGATACTTTCGTCTTTAATGCACCATGTTCGCCTGCAGAATTTGTACAAATGTTCAAATTATATTACGGCCCTACGATGAACGCTTTTGAAGCGGCTGACAAAAATGGCAAAGCCGCAGGCTTACAGCACGAATTAGAACAGCTGTTTAAAAGCCAGAACCAAAGCGGTACAGAAGGGCATACATCTATTCCTGCCACTTTTATGCTGGTAACGGTTACACGATGATCTTTTAAATGAATAAGTGGCTGGTGTAATAGAACCAATTTATGAAACCGGCCACTTTTATTAATTGCTCAACCGGTAATTTCTGCCGGAGCGGGTCTTTTATTTCGAAAAAAAATAAACAATGAAATTTTTTGTGCTTCATAAAGCAGCCATGCATGCATCGCTCAATTTTTTTATTATTATCGCTCGGTCGCTCGAACGTTTCTCTCATTTTTTACAGGTCGATTTTATGGAACTGCTGCGGCATTTTATAAAGCAGGCGGTTTAGTATTTTGACAGTTGGTTGATGAAAATAAAAAAGCTTACATAAAATATGTAAGCTTTTGTTTAGAGTGGAGAGTATCGGGGTCGAACCGACGACCTCTTGCATGCCATGCAAGCGCTCTAGCCAACTGAGCTAACCCCCCGTATTTCAAAAACATTCTTTCAAAAACATTCTTTCAAAAATAAAAATCAACGACCTTCCCGCAATTCTGCGGGACGCTCTAGCCAACTGAGCTAACCCCGGGTGGATTGCAAATGTATAGGGTGATGCGGTGATAGCAAAATATTAGTTACGGCCTTTCGCGGAACGAAGCAATAACGGGATCTACACCCATCCCTTATTCCGATAATCATCAAACCCAATCTTCAACGCCTCCTTTATCTGCGCATAAATTACCGGGTCGTGTTTTTTAATGTGGAAGCAGGCTTTGCCTTTTAAACATTTTAGCAGTTCGGGTTTTATTTTGTTGCGTACTGGCGTATTCATGTAAACGGGCATATAATAAAATCCTACATAGCCTTTTTGTATCAGTGCAGATACGAACCACATCTCCGGTTTTTTTCTGCCGTCAATTTCTACTGCGCGGTGGTTTATGAGCAGTGCTTTGCCGGGTACGCCGCCGTGCAGTTTCATGTCGCCTTTTATATAAGGCACGAACATGGCTTTGATGGTTTCGAAAATGGGTACCAGGTTTGGTTGGCCGCCTGATTTATCGGCGTATTTGATCCTGTTATCTTTATCGGCTTCGATGGATCTTTTTACGGCTGCTTTTTTTGCGGGTGTTTTTGGAGCGGTTTTCTTTACTGCTTTTTTTGCCGCCTTTTTAGCAACCTTTTTAGGAGCATTTTTTTGCTTAAAAGCTGAAGCTGGATTTGCCATGTGAATTAATTTTTCTCAAGATAGAAAACCCATACCGAATTGTCAATGCTGATAGCATCCTTAAAACGCTCGCCGTGTACCTTCGTGTAAGCCTTCGTGTTCCTTTGTGGTTTAAAATATTTGCACACGCTTTTAACCGCAAAGGAACACAGAGGTTTACACAGAGGAACGCAAAGGGGTTAAAACTAAAAGATCCGCCGAACCATAGTTCCGCGGATCTTTTAGTCTTACATCTGACAACTATCATCTACTCCCAGATCTCTCCCTTCCCATCCAGCCACAACTTCACCGACTCGGTTGTAACCGATTTCGGCCTTTCGAGCGGGAATGCGAGGGCCCTGTCCCAGCAAAGGCTGGCGAGCACGCCGAGTGCACGGCTTACTGCGAAGAGAACGGTATAAAATTCATATTCAACCAGGCCAAAATGAACAAGCAATGCACCGCTGTGTGCATCCACATTGGGCCATGGGTTTTTTATTTTGCCGAGCGATTGTAAAATGGGCGGAACTGTGTCGTAAATCTTCCAGACGGTGTTCACTAATTTATCATCGGGCATATGTTTTTTGCCAAACTCCATCTGTGCAGTAAAACGCGGATCTGTTTTGCGTAACACTGCATGCCCATAACCCGGCACTACTTTACCGGATGAAATGGTTTTCTGCACATAATCCGCGATCTGTTCTTTACTCGGGTCATCAGTACCCAACTGCTCCTGCATTTCAAAGATCCATTTGATCACTTCCTGATTCGCCAATCCATGCAGCGGGCCGGCCAGCCCATTCATGCCGGCTGCATAACTTAAGAACGGATCACTCAAAGCGGAGCCAACCAGATGCGTTGTGTGTGCAGATACATTTCCGCCTTCATGGTCGGAATGTATGGTCATATATAAACGCATCAGTTCTTTAAAACTTTCATCTTCATAACCCATCATGTGTGCAAGGTTGCCTGCCCAGTCGAGCAATCCATTGGGTTGTATGTGTTCGTTATTTTTATATTTTCTGCGATAGATGTAAGCGGCAATACGTGGCAGGCGCGAGATCAGATCCATTGAATCATCATACACACTATCCCAGTAATCTTTTTTACTAACGCCTTTTGCGTAGGCTTTTGCAAAATGGCTTTCTGTTTGCAATGCCATTACACCCGTAACAAACATGGTCATCGGGTGTGCGCTTACAGGCAATGCATCGATGGTGGCAAATACATAATTGGGTACATGGCTGCGGCGCTGCCAGGTGCTGGTCATGTGGTTTACATCTTCTTCTGTAGGCAGTTCGCCTATGAGCATTAAATAAAACAATCCTTCAGGCAAAGGTTCACCATCGCTGTGGGCTTTGGGAAGTTTTTGCTGAAGCTCAGGAATAGAATACCCGCGGAAACGGATCCCTTCCTGTGCATCCAATAAACTGGTTTCTGTTACGAGGCCGGTAATGCCGCGCATACCCTGGTAAACCTGTGCTAAGGTTACTTCGCCTATCTTTTTATTTCCATGTTCTTTAAGCAGATCCTTGATCTCTGCGGATGAAATGTCTGCCTTTGCTTTGAACCGGTCTTTTACTATTCCCATGACTGATTATTTTATGATGAGCCTTTTATAACCGTTTTCAAACGATCGTAGAAAGGTTTTTTTACAGGCGATAAAGGTAAAACAACTTGCCTTGCGTAGCAAAACAATTAGGTGTTAAGTTATGAGTACTAAGTTATAAGTAGTAAGTTATAAGTGGGGAGTGTTGGTTTATTTCCTGCCGATCGTTACCTACTTATAACTTACTACTTATCACTTATCACTTATTTAGGCGCTTTACGGTATAGATAGACCACCACAAACACAAATAACAGGTTAGGTATCCATGCGGCGATGAGTGGCGGAAGGTTTCCTTTGGTAGAAAAGATGGTGGAGAAACGGTCGGTAATAATGAACAAAGCTGCGATCATAAAACCTACGGCAAGGTGTACGCCGCTTCCTCCCCTTACTTTGCGGCCTGCTACAATTCCACCGATCAGCGTTAATAGAAAAACGGTTATACAGGTGGCGCTTCTCCGGTAGAGTTCTACTTTCAGGTCGTTCAGCCCTTCGGAACCGCGCAATTCTTCGAGTGTAATAAATCGTTGCAGGTCGGGCGAAGTGAGTTTATCTTTTGTGTATTTATCGCGGCTGAGATCGTACGGTTTAAAATTGAAATTCATGAACCGTATCGCCTCCATTGCTACCTGCTCTTTTAATGGCAACAGTTTTCTGTCGATCAGCGATTCGAGCCTCCATTTCTTTGTGGTGGTGTCCCACGAAATACCATCGGCCCTTGTATTCTGTACTACTTTATTGCCCTGCACTTTATACATAAAAAAAGGGCCGCCTTTTTTTCCCAACGTATCATAACCATAAATACCGGCATACGTAAATGAATCGATGCGTAAATAAATATTACTGCTGGTACTTACCAGCGCGTTGTAAGAATTGTTGTTGTCGATATACTTCGCTTCAAAACTGCCGCGGATCTGGTTGGCGCGCGGCACCACGTATTGATTGGCGAACCATAACAGAACAGCCAGGAACGCGCCGCCAATGATATACGGGCGCAGCCACCGGCCATACGTGGTTCCGCTTGCCAGTATGGCAATGATCTCGCTCTTGCCCGCCATTTTGGAAGTAAAAAAAATCACAGCGATAAAAACAAACAACGGAAACAGCAGTGCAATGATATGCGGAATAAAACCGAAATAATATAAAGTGATGATCTTTTTAACACCCAATCCCGATTTTACAAAATCATCCGTCTTCTCACTTATATCCACCACTACTGCAATCAATGCAAACAGGAAAATGGCAAAGAAGAAAGTAGTTAAGAATTTTTTTAGTATGTACCAGTCGAGTTTCTTCATGGTTGTTGGGGGAAAGTTAATAGTTAATAGTTAAAAGTTAATAGTCAGGCCAACTATTAACTTTTAACTATTCACTTTTAACTATTCAGAGCCTGCGTTTCACCACTTCAATCATATCATTCTTCCACGTTGTAAAGTTCCCATCCAGTATTTGCTTCCTCGCTTCACCTATCAGCCATAAATAAAATGATAAGTTCTGGATGCTCGCGAGTTGTAAGCCTAATATCTCATCTGCTACAAATAAATGGCGGAGATAGGCTTTACTGTAATATTGACTCATTTCATTGGGCAACCCCGGGTCGATGGGTGAAAAATCTGAGGCGAATTTTTTGTTGCGGATATTGATCACGCCCTGCGTGGTAAACAACATTCCATTGCGGCCATTGCGCGTGGGCATTACGCAATCGAACATATCAACACCCCTGTCGATCCCTTCCAGCAGGTTCCATGGCGTTCCTACGCCCATTAAATACCTTGGTTTGGCAGCAGGTAAAATATCACAACACATTTCTGTAAAACCATACATCATTTCTTCCGGTTCGCCCACACTGAGTCCTCCGATCGCATTGCCTGTTGCATTTTTTGATGCAATGTATTCGCAGGATGCTTTGCGGAGATCTTCATAAGTACTGCCTTGCACGATCGGAAAAAGATTTTGTGTGTACCCATATTTATCGGGTGTTTCAGCCAGCCTTGCAAAACACCTGTCGAGCCAGCGGTGTGTAAGTTCCATACTTTTTTTTGCGTAAGCATAATCGCTCGGGTAGGGCGGGCACTCATCAAATGCCATAATGATATCTGCACCGATACTGCGCTGGATATCCATTACATTTTCGGGACTAAACAAATGCCTGCTGCCATCGATATGCGATTGAAACATCACGCCTTCTTCTTTTATCTTACGGTTTGCTGCGAGAGAAAAAACCTGGTAGCCGCCGCTGTCGGTAAGTATGGGCCTGTCCCATCCGTTGAATTTATGCAACCCGCCCGCAGCTTCCAGCACTTCTGTTCCGGGGCGCAGGTATAAATGATAGGTGTTGCCGAGAATGATCTGTGCGTTGATATCCTGTTTCAATTGTTGCTGGGTAACTGCTTTTACGCTACCCACCGTACCTACCGGCATAAATATAGGCGTGCGTATCTCACCATGGTCTGTGGTTATTTTGCCGGCCCTTGCTTTGGAGCCTTCTGCGGTTGATAATAACTGAAAATCCAATATAGCCATGCGGCAAAAGTAATTATTAGTTTGTGGTTTGCTGTTGATATAAAACCGGGATGTCTGGAAAATTTCACGCAAAGGCGCAAAGGAAAAGTAAGGCGCGAAGTTTAGCTTTCTGAACTTTGCCCTTTATGCGCCTTTGCATGAAACCAATCGTGAATAAAACCATCAACGACAGACTGCAAACCACAAACTTTCACATATTTTTGCCGCATGGCAATACCTCCCATCGTCTGGATAATTTTTTTCTATGCTTTTTGTGCAGTGATCGCGATACAGGTTTTTTATTACCTGTATTTTTTCAGCCGCCTTGCATTTTACAAAGAACCCTTGCGTGAGAATACACATGAGCACCCGGTATCCGTAGTGATCTGTGCACGTGATGAAGCGGATAACCTGTCAAAGAATTTACCCGGTGTGCTTGTGCAGGATTATAAAACCACGCATGAAGTAATTATTGTAAATGATAATTCTGCAGATGAAGGAAGATATGTGATAGATGAATTTCAGAAATCATTCAAGAACATCAATCATATTCATTTAACGCAGGAAGCAAAGATGATCAGCGGAAAAAAATTTCCATTGTCTATCGGCATCAAAAGCGCGAAGTATGAAATTGTTTTATTAACCGATGCCGATTGCACACCCGCTTCAGAATTCTGGATGCAGAAGATACAGGATGCATATGATGATGACACGGAGATCGTACTGGGCTATGGAGCCTATCACAAAAGGCCCGGGCTGCTAAATACACTCATACGGTTTGAAACCTTTCATACCGCTATTCAATACCTCTCGTATGCTCTGGCAGGCAAGCCTTACATGGGTGTGGGAAGGAATTTGAGTTACAAGAAAGATGTATTCCTTCGTAACAAAGGGTTCTCATCCATCAATCAGATACCAAGCGGCGATGATGACCTGTTCATCAACCAGGTAGCTACTAAAAAAAATACGGCCATTGTGATCGATCATGAGGCACACACGATCAGCGAAGCAAAAAAAAGATGGAGCGATTGGATGCGGCAAAAATACCGCCACTATACCACGGGCAAATATTATAAACCGGTACACAAATTTTTACTCGGCTTGTATTCAATGAGTTTGTTTTTGATTTACCCGTTACTCGCTGTATCCATTATCTTTTTTAACTGGTGGATCGCACTGGCTGTTTTTGGTGTGCGATTGATCGTACAGTCGATCGTTTTTTATAAAGGAATGAAAAAATTAAACGAGAGCGATCTCTGGCCCTGGTTTTTATTTCTTGATATCTGGATGTTCTTTTATTTCATCTTTACCCTGCCCGCCATATGGAAAGCTCCCCGCAAAAACTGGGCTTGATTCAGAAATATTTTGCTGATTTTACCGAACAGCAGGTGATGCAATTCAATGCACTGGAAGGATTGTATAAAGAATGGAACGCGCAGATCAATGTGATCTCAAGAAAAGATATTGATAGTATTTACCTGCACCATATACTGCATTCATTAAGCATTGCTGCCATTGCAGATCTTCAACCCGGCACACAGGTGATTGATATCGGTTGCGGCGGCGGTTTTCCCGGTGTGCCGTTAGCGATCTTTTTTCCGCAGGTTACATTTTATCTGGTAGACAGTATCGCAAAAAAATTAAAAGTAGTAGACGCTGTCTGCGAAGGCGCCAGCATAAAAAATATCACCACGCAGCATACACGAGCAGAAGATATCAAGAATAAAAAATTCGATTACGCCATTTCACGCGCCGTTGCACCATTAAAAGATCTATGGAAATGGGCATCGCCATTATTGAAAAAAGATCACAGCAAACCATTGCCCAACGGGCTTATCTGCCTCAAAGGCGGCGACCTTGCACAGGAGATCTTTGAAAGCGGGCTCCGGCCAAAGATGATGCCGATATTTAAAATATTTCCCGAAGAATATTTTGAAGAGAAGTATGTGCTGCATGTAGCGAAGTGAGATCGTGAGTCGTGAGACGGGAGTCGTGAGTAGATAATCCTTCTTCACTCACGACTCACGACTCACGTCTCACGTCTCACGCTCACTAATCAGGTATCACAAGTTTATTATTTGTCCTGTTCACATCCGCCAAACGCTGGCTCGGGTCTATTTCAACTGATTTGATATCCTGGATGCTATGCGTTGTTGAAAAAGCATATTCAGGGTTCGTCCATTTCCATTCATCGTGCACGGTTCTGGGAATATTATTTTCTGCAGGCTTCTCGCCATACATCATGCTCAATGGTATATAATGCATTTCCTGGCTGCCGTCTTTAAATGTAACGAGCACATCAACCGGCATCGGCATTTTGCCCACGCGTTTGATGGTGATCATTGTCTTGCCGTCTTTCACATTAATATCACCCACTGCATAATCAATTGTTTTGGTTGTGTAGATCCAGTATTCTTTATACCAGTCGAGCTCCATGCCACTCACTTTTTCAGCCACACGGATAAAATCATTCGGGTTCGGATGTTTGAAGCGCCATGTATTGTAATAAGCAAGCAATATTTTATCGCGGACACTATCGCCAACAATATATCCCAGTTGCGACATAAACACAGCGCCCTTACTATACGCAGCATTGCTGTAAGCATAGTTGGTATTGTAATGATCGGAATGTGTGCTGGCGGGCTCTTCCAGCCCACTCTTGGCCAGATTATAATAACCGCGGTATGATGCGGTGAACCAGAAACCCGGCGCATTGCGAAGTGTGGCCATTACACGTGTGCTGGCATAATCGGTAAAGCCTTCATCCATCCATGGATATAAAGATTCGTTCGTGCCCATCATCATCTGGTACCAGGAATGCATCCATTCATGCAGCGCAGTGCCGATGCTTGCGTTTACGATCAATGTAGCCATCGGGTATTCCATACCGCCATCGCCACCCTGTACAAATGAATAGGTCTTATAAGGATACGGGCCGAATGTTCTGGCAATGATGGGATAAGCAAGCGCAGTTGTATCAGCAACTTTCTGCCAACGATCCTCGAGCGAATCAACGGCTTTATAAATTACACGGATCAACGGGCCGTCTTTTGGTGTGCGTGTGATCATTTTATAATTCGGATCGGCAGCCCACATAAAATCATGCACGTTGTATGCCTGCCATTTCCATGTTACTGTTTTATTTGGATTTGGTTTTACCGGTGTGCCGGCTGCCTGGTAACCAAAACCAACATCGTTCGGGTTTTGCAGGTCGCCACCCGCAGCAACCATATAGGTTTTATCGATCGTGATGTTAACATCATAATCCCCCCACACACCATAGAATTCACGTGCGATATATGGATTGGCATTCCATCCCTGGTAATCGTACTCAACCATTTTAGGATACCACTGGCTCATGCTGTAACGGATGCCTTCTTTATTATCGCGCCCGCTTCTGCGGATCTGGATGGGAACCTGTGCTTCAAACACAACATCCATCTGCACTTTTGAGTGTGGAAGAATGGGTTTGTTTAACAATACTTCTAAAATAGTTTCATGTTCTTTTAATGTTTGTGCAACACCATTGATGGTAATACTTTTTACTCTTTGATAACCGATCTCTTCAGGTGTTAGTTTGCTGATCCTGTCTTTTACGCGCGCATCCCAATCCAGGCCATCGCTTCTGCGAGAAGGTTCGGCGAGAACTGTTTTACCGAGTTCCCTGCTGCGCACATCCATGCTGCTGCCGGGTTGAAACGCATTCCAGTATAAATGAAAATAAACTTTCGATAAAGTATCGGGCGAGTTATTGGTGTACTCTAATTTTTCTGTTCCGCTGAAACGGTTCGTTACCACATCCATGTTTACATTGATCACATATTTGATTCGCTGCTGCCAGCGGTCGGGTTGAGCGGTGGCGGATGTTAGTTGACAGATAGCAGATGACAGGAGGAAGATTACAAATAATTGTTTTCTCATATTCGGGGGTGATTTTCGTATGGGTAAATATCAGCAAAAAAATTAAAACTGATTCGATTGACGGTTTGTTTCAGCAACTCAAATACTTCATCCAATATCTGCCATCCGTCATCTGCCATCCAACAACTATTCTTCCTCCCTACCCGCCACCACAATCACAATCTCCCCTTTCACCGTTTTCGCTTTAAAGTGATCGGCCACTTGGCGGAGCGTGCCGCGTTTATTCTCTTCAAACATCTTTGTGAGTTCGCGGCTCACGCAACAATCTCTTTCGGCGCCAAAGTATTGAATAAATTCTTCGAGTGTTTTTACCAGCCGCATCGGGCTCTCATAAAAGATCATGGTTCTTTCTTCACCCGCCAGCTTTTTCATCATCGTTTGCCTTCCTTTCTTTAAAGGAAGAAATCCTTCAAATGCAAAACGGTTGGCAGGTATGCCGCTGTTCACCAATGCGGGAACAAAAGCTGCGGCGCCGGGCAGGCATTCAACTTTTACTTCCTGTTTGATACATTCACGTACGAGTAAAAAAGCGGGATCAGAAATACCCGGTGTGCCTGCATCTGTTATCAGCGCCATCGTTTTTCCCGAACGTAACTGGTCAACAATATGCTGCACGATTTTATGTTCGTTATGCTGATGATACGGAGAAAGCGGTTTCTGAATATTATAATGATTCAGCAACTTGGAAGAAGTGCGCGTATCCTCACACAATATCACATCCACCTGCTGCAGCACTTCGAGAGAACGAAGGGTGATGTCTTTGAGATTGCCGAGTGGTGTGGGGATTAAATAAAGCAAGAGTTAGAAGTTAGAAGTCTGGAGACTGGAGTTGGGAGTAACTTCAGTCTCCAGACTCCAGATTCCAGACTGAATTAATTGATCATTTCAATTTCATAGAACTCCATCACGGGATTGGCCAGTAATTTCTTACTCGCATCTTCTGCCAGTTGTTTTGCATGCGTTTCGCTGTCGGCATCGATCTGTAAAGTAATGTGTTTACCAACACGCACATCTGATACTGCGGCGAGGCCAAGGTTTTGCAAACCGCCTAATACTGCTTTGCCCTGCGGGTCGAGCAGGTCTTTTAACGGCATTACTTTGATCTGAACATTATAGGTCATGATTCGGGTTGTTTGAGTGTTAAAGATAGAATTACGTAAGCAATAAATGTGATAGGAACCGACAGCCAGCCAAAACTCAGTGCGCCTGCAAGCAAAACAACAGCGAGTACTAAGAACGGAAGTAATTTTTTCAGCGTAACGCCTGAAAATTTCATTGCAAGCATCGGAAGTTTTGAAACCATTAAATAGCTGATGATGATCACAACTGCATACCAGAACCATTTGTTCAGTAATATGCGGATCACCGTATCATTATTCGAATACCAGTAGATCAGCGGAAAAGAGGCAAACAA
>JABDAP010000028.1:0-30767 GCA_013289065.1 Bacteroidota bacterium
ATTTTTAATAAACAATTTCAAAAGCCTCCCATCCTGATGAGGGATAATTTCTTTTGGGGCATTATCAGAAGTAAGTACTATGCGGACCATTATCGTATCAGGGTATTTTACAAACCAGGTAATACTCAGCAGGATCAATAAGATCAGTAAAAACACATATAAGGCCCCACGTTCTATGAAATCGGGTTTTTTGGAAATGATTTCCTGTGTGAGTTCTGAACGCAGCTCAAAATTCTTTGGCCTCCTTTCTGAGGAAGCCTTTGATAAATCGTCTGTATTTTCATTTACCGGTTGACTCATAATACATCTTTGTAAGAAGTTTTATTGGCCTAATTCCAATTGATTTTTAACCAACTCATAATAGCGGCCCTTGAGCGAGGTAAGATAATCATGTGTTCCTTCCTCAGCTATTTTCCCTTTGTCAAGCACAACGATCTTGTCGGCATTCCGAACCGTACTTAATCTGTGGGCTACCACAACTACCGTTCTGTTTGCAAAGAATTTATTTAAATTCTCAACGATCGTTTTTTCATTATTTGCATCAAGTGAATTGGTCGCCTCATCAAAAAGTAAATAATGTGGGTCTTTATATACAGCCCTTGCAATCAATAGCCGTTGTCTTTGTCCCTGGCTGATACCTACGCCTTCAGCCCCTAATTTCGTATTAAAGCCGTTAGGAAGTGAATCAACGAAAGAGATTATGTTAGCTACATGGCAACTGTGTTTGAGCCTATCAAAATCTATATATTGGTCTCCAACAACAATGTTCCTTGCAATTGAATCATTGAAAACATATCCATCCTGTAATACCGCACCGCATTGCCGCCTCCAGAAAGACGGGCTTATATATTTGAAGTTGTTTTCGCCAACTGAAATCTCGCCGTCATATTGTTCATATATTTTTAACAACAACTTTAAAAGGGTGGTCTTGCCGCTGCCGCTTGCGCCAACGATGGCTGTAACTTTTCCTTCGGGAATGATAAGATTAATGTTTTCCAGAACAAGCTCTGTTCCCGCGCTGGGATATTTGAAGGATAATTGGTTGAGGTGGATACTCTTGTCTTTTGGCAGGTCAAAGTTCAACGTACGGTCAGCAGGTTCTTCATCCTGCAAAGAGTGAATTTCATTCAGCCTTTCCATACTGATCTTTGCATCCTGGATGCTTTGTGCAAGGCCGGTAAATTGTTGCACAGGGCCGTTCAGCTGGCCAATGATGTATTGAATTGCGAGCATTGTTCCAAAAGTCAATTCTCCCTGCACTACCAGCTGGGCAGTGATAAAACTGATCATGATGTCTTTGCCCTGGCTTATAAACAATGCTCCGGTTGATTGCCATTGCCCGTAGTTCAATGACTTGAAATTCAGTTTGAATACCTGTGCCTGTATATTTTCCCAATCCCATCTTTTCAGTTGTTCACCATTATTCAACCTGATCTCCTGCATACCCTGAACCATCTGTAGTGTTGCATTATTTTCTTTTGCCGACAGATGAAAAGTTTCATAATTTATTTTCCTCCTGATGCGCATGAACAATTTGATCCAAAGGAAATACACAATGTTGCCGGCCAGAAAAATGATAAACAGTTGCAGGCTGTAAAAGATCAAAATAAATGCATAAACAAAAAAACTAAGTGTGGAAAAAATAGTGGTTAGTGCCTGGCCGGTAAGAAAAGACTGAACCTGCCTGTTATCTCCGATGCGCTGCATTGTATCGCCTGTATGGCGCGAATCAAAATATGCCAATGGCAGGCGGGTGAGCTTTATCCAGAAATCAGATAATATGGAGATGTTAATATTATTTGAAATACGCAACTGCAACCTGCTTCTCAAAAATCCAACTATCGCATTACTGAATGTAAGCGTCAATTGTGCGATCAAAACAAGGCTGATATATTGCATGTTGTGGGTGTTGATACCCGTATCCACCATGCTTTGTGTAAGAAAGGGTAGTATCATTTGCAATACCAATCCAACCAGTAAAGAAATGAACACCTGTATTATCTGTGCTTTGCTTTGGCGTAGATATTGCGTAACGATCCCCCAGGTTAATTTATTTTCTTTTTCACCTTCGCGATCCAGGAAGGATCCGGTAGGTTCGATCAATAAAATTGTACCTACCAGTTCATTATCTTCTGAATTATTCGAGAGCCAGTGCTGCAGAAATTCTTCTTTTTTATACCGCATCATTACTCCTTTCGCGGGATCAGCAACTCTTGCGCTCTTTTTATTAACTTCTGTCAAAACAACAAAATGATTCTGGTCCCAGTGCAAAATGGCCGGCAGGTCTACCTGAAATAATTTGTCGTAAGCTATCTGAACCCCGCGTGTGCGAAACCCAAGTTTTTCTGCTGTATCACTTATGCCCAGAAGAGAAACCCCCTGCTTGTTAAACCCCATTTTTTGCCTGATAGTGTCGGCATTATAATGCCGGCCATAATATTTGGCAATCATGCGAAGACAGGTTGGCCCACAATCCATGGCATTTAATTGCTTGTAAATGGGAAAAGTATTTCTTCGCATTATCATCCGTTATTCCTGTAATGTAAAATGTTTAGATTTCTATTTTAATATTTTTTATCAAAAAAAACACCTGGGGGGATTCGGTTTTTTATTGATAGCTAAAATATGCAAATAATGGCAAGACAATTTCTGCCGGTTCTGAATTATGAAAGTAAGGATATATTCCGTTTGTTTTTTTAATACTTGTTCTTACATGGTGGTGCAGGCAAAATCAACTGTTATCCTGGTTTGTTAAATTGACAGATAAATCAAATCTGGCAGCTTTAACTTTTTTGATAGTTCAAATATTATATTACATTTACTACAGGATGCTAGGCTCGCAATTCTCCCCCTCCCTGCGAAGCTAATCCGTGAATATTCATTTGAAAAGAATATTTTCCTGTTAAGGTAAAATTTAGTGTTGTTTGGATGCGATGAACCCCCAGTTCATATATAACAACATTAACAAGCAGCATACTGTTATTGAATAGTAACCGGAAATACTGTATTTATGCCTTTACTCTCCCGGTTACTAAATCCTCTTAAGCATACAGGCGATAGAAAAATACCGGCTTGGAGGAAGCCATGTGATAGCCGGCGACAGGATGATACAGGACATTAAAAGAAGCCTGTTGTTAAACCCTGCCGAAGGATTACAAATTCCAGGATTTTTAATTGTAAAGAATGGGACGATCTATAATAACGATGCGCCGGGGCCAAGTGATTCAAAATTGAAAGAGTTGATCGAGCAATTTTCAAAATAGTTACTGCATCATGAAATAAATGATCAGTTGCATTACATCAACAGGGGCAGCTGCTTATATTTACGCTCTAAAATTCAGCCGATGAGCACTGTTTTGATCATTGATGACGAAGAAAAACTGCGCTCATTGCTGGGCCGTATCATTTCACTGGAAGGCTTTACTGTGCTGGAAGCGGGAACGGTAAAAGCCGGTAAAAAAGCCCTCGATAAACAAACCGTGCATGTGGTTTTGTGTGATGTGAAATTACCCGACGGAAGCGGCGTTGATGTTGTAAAAGATATCAAAACAAAATATCCCATTACAGAAGTTATCCTGCTGACAGCTTACGGAAATATTGCCGATGGCGTGCAGGCAATGAAAAACGGGGCCTTTGATTATATTACCAAAGGCGATGATAACGATAAGATCATACCACTGATCCACCGCGCAGTTGAAAAAGTGAAATTGCAGAAACGCGTTCAGGATCTTGAAGAGAAAGTAAATAAACAATATGGCTTTGATGCGATCATCGGTAAGTCGCAGGAGATCACCACTGCCATTGCCATGGCAAGAAAAGTTGCGGCAACAGATGCAACTGTTTTATTGCTGGGCGAAACGGGCACAGGCAAAGAGATATTTGCAACCGCCATTCATAGCGCCAGCAGCCGCAGCGCCAAACCTTTTCAGGCACTCAATTGCAGTGCATTGAGCAAAGAATTATTAGAAAGCGAATTGTTTGGCTATAAATCAGGCGCATTTACAGGAGCCAATACCAATAAAAAAGGATTGATAGAAGAAGCAGACAAAGGAACTTTGTTTCTGGATGAAGTGGGCGATATGCCGATGGATCTGCAGGCTAAATTATTGCGCGTTTTGGAAAATCATTCTTTTATAAAAGTGGGAGATACATTACCTACCACGGTTGATGTACGTATTATTGCAGCCACGAACAGAGACCTCGCAGAAGATGTAAAAAACGGGCGGTTCAGAGAAGATCTTTTTTACAGGCTGAACATCTTTACCATTGCCCTGCCTCCATTACGGAACAGAAAAAAAGATATCCCTGCGCTGGCAGAACATTATCTAACCTTATTTTCCGCAAAGACCAACAGGCGCGGGCTTTCCATGAGCAAGGAATTTCTTGGCCACCTGAATCATCATTCCTGGAAAGGCAATATCCGCGAATTGAAAAATGTACTCGAGAGGGCCGTGATACTCGCTGATGGAGATATCTTAACATCCGATAACCTGCCGTCCGATATACAGGTAAATGACAGCGTTGCTGAAAGCTCTTATGCATTGTCGCATATCGAGAAACTGCATATACAAAAAATACTTGCGCATACAGGAGGCAACAAATCTGAGGCGGCACGCCTGTTAGGGATCGGTGCGGCAACTTTGTATAGAAAGATCGATGAATACAAACTCGGGGAAGATGTTAGATGATAGATGACAGAAGGAAATCTTTGTTCTTCATTATCTGTCAACTAACAACTAACAACTAACAACTGTCATCTTCCATACCTACTCTCACAAAATGATAATTGCCCTCTCAAAATGAGAGGGTACTCTACAGGCATTTTTACTGGCTAAAATATTATTGCATCCCTGTAATTCAGTACCGTAAAGGATTTGCAATTCATCCTGCATACAAATTTTATTGCGGGCATGGGTTTGGCATTGGTTGGCCAAATCAAAAAATATGTTGACCCTCATTTTGATCCTTGCAGGCCTGGTTGGTTTTGCACTCTTCTTTAAAGCCATCGATTTTTTTGAAAAAATCTAAACCCGATTTACCATGATAGCACTCTTTATCATTTCGATCCTGGTGTTTTGTTACATCTGTTATGTACTGGTAAAACCAGAAAAATTTTAAAACTGAATTATGAACACAGAAATTTTTGGTGTTGTTGCCATGTTCCTGCTGATGGTTATATTGGCCATTCCGCTGGGGCGTTATATCGGCAAAATTTATAATGGCGATAAAACCTGGGCTGATCCGGTTTTCAATCCACTCGACAAATTGATCTGCAAGCTCTGCGGTATTAGTCCTGACCACGAAATGAACTGGAAGCAACATCTTGTTGCTTTGCTTACTATTAATCTGGTATGGTTCCTGTTCTCTATGTTCATCCTGATGAATATGGGATGGATGCCGCTCAACCCGGATGCGAATCCGTCAATGACTGCTGATCTTGCATTTAATACATCCATTAGTTTTATATCCAACACTAACCTGCAACACTATTCAGGTGAAAGTGGTGTTTCTTATTTAGGGCAACTGGTGTTGATGTTGTTCCAGTTCATCAGTGCCGGTGCAGGTATGGCGGCATGCGCCGTAGTATTCAAAGCAATGAAAGAAAAACAAACTGACGGGCTTGGAAATTTTTATAATTATTTTATTAAAAGCTGCACAAGAATATTATTACCCATATCTATTGTAGTAGCGATACTGCTGGTGTTTAACGGAACGCCGATGACATTTAAGGGCAAGGATCGATTCATATCCATGCAGGGAGATACGGTGAATGTATCACGTGGCCCATCTGCCGCACTGGTTGCGATCAAACAGGTGGGTACAAATGGCGGCGGATTTTTTGGCGCCAACTCTGCACATCCGTTAGAGAACCCGAATTATTTTACCAATATGGTTGAGAATGTTTGCATCGTGCTCATTCCTATCGCCATGATCTTTGCATTGGGTTACATGCTGAAAAGAAAAAAATTGGCATGGATGATCTTCGCTGTGATGACAGCGGGATTTCTGCTGTTTGTTATCCCATCGATCTACCTGGAAATGAAAGGCAATCCGGCCATTCGCAAATTGGGCGTTGCCCAACAACTCGGCAGCATGGAAGGAAAGGAAGTACGTTTTGGATCCGCTGCATCTGCATACTGGGGTATTACCACAACCGTTACTTCCAATGGTTCGGTCAATGCAATGCACGACAGCTTTACTCCACTCACAGGAATGTTCGCTATGCTGGGCATGATGGTCAATTCATTTTATGGCGGTGCAGGTGTGGGCTTTCTGAACTTTTATGTTTTTATCATTATCGCGGTATTCATCAGCGGATTGATGGTGGGGCGTACACCTGAATTTCTCGGTAAAAAAATCGAAGCGAAAGAAATGAAGATCGCAGCCATCATCGCTTTACTCCATCCATTCGTAATACTTGTCAGTACTGCTCTTTCCAGTTATTTATTTGCAAATCATCCGGCCACTTATGCAAGCTGGCTCAACAATCCGGGCAATCATGGCTTTAGTGAAATGCTGTATGAGTATACTTCTTCCTCGGCCAATAACGGCAGTGGCTTTGAAGGATTGGGCGATAACACACCATGGTGGAATATCAGTTGCGGTATCGTGATGCTGCTCTCTAGATTCCTGCCCATTATCGGCCCGGTTGCTATTGCGGGAATTCTTGCAAAGAAAAAATATATCCCTGAAAGTGCGGGTACTTTAAAAACAGATACGGGCACATTCGGCATTATGATCTTCGCTGTCATTTTTATTGTGGCCGCATTATCATTCTTTCCCGCATTAACGCTTGGGCCTATTGCCGAATTTTTTGGAATGAAATAAAACATACACTATGTCTAACAGATCAAATAAACTTTTTGAACCCACTCTGGTAAAGGAAGCGCTTAAGCAGTCTTTTGTCAAACTCAATCCCCGGAGCATGTTCCGTAATCCCGTAATGTTCACTGTTGAAATAGGAACTGCGGTAATGATCGGCGTCTGCATCTGGATCATGGCGGGTGAGAAAAGCCAGGGCGGCCTTGCTTATAATTTAGTGGTAGCAGGCGTGTTATTACTAACACTGCTGTTTGCCAATTTTGCCGAAGCCATTGCCGAAGCAAGAGGAAAAGCACAGGCGGATTCATTGCGCAAAACAAGAGAAGAAACGCCGGCCAAATGGATCCGGTCGGTAGGCGAGATGTTCGTGAACGAAATAAAGATCGTTCCTTCTTCACAATTAAAAAAAGGGGATGTATTTCTTTGCGAAACGGGCGATATCATACCCATGGATGGAGAGATCATACAGGGTATTGCTACTATCGATGAAAGTGCTATCACTGGTGAATCTGCTCCGGTGATCAGAGAATCAGGCGGAGATAAAAGTTCTGTAACAGGCGGCACCAAAGTATTGTCTGATAGTATTAAAGTGCGTGTAACAACTGAACCAGGTGAAAGTTTTCTCGATAAAATGATCGCATTGGTAGAAGGCGCTTCCAGACAAAAAACACCAAACGAAATTGCACTAACTATTTTACTCGCCGGCTTTACACTCATATTCATCATTGTATGTGTTACGTTAAAACCATTTGGCGACTACGCAAGTACACCCATTACTATAGCGGCATTTATTTCTCTTTTTGTGTGTTTAATTCCTACAACCATTGGCGGTTTATTAAGCGCTATCGGTATTGCGGGAATGGATCGTGCACTTCGTGCAAATGTGATCACGAAAAGCGGTAAGGCAGTGGAGACTGCGGGCGACCTTGATACATTGTTATTGGATAAAACCGGTACGATCACCATCGGTAACCGTAAGGCAACGCGTTTCTATCCTGCCAATGGCATTGATGAAAAACATTTTATCAGATCGGCAGTATTAAGTTCGATGGCTGATGAAACACCGGAGGGTAAATCTATTATTGAATTATCGGGGATCAACCCGATCAGTTACCCGGTAACTAATCCAACATTTATAAAATTCACTGCTGAAACAAGAAGTTCCGGGATCGATTTTCAAACTACGCGTATCCGCAAAGGCGCATTTGATTCTATCAGGACGATGGTGGAAAAAAAGGGAAATATTTTTCCTGCCGAAACAGCAACAACCGTAAAAATGATTTCCTCCAATGGAGGTACGCCCCTGGTTGTTTCAGAAAATGAAATGGTGTTGGGAGTGATCGAATTGCAGGATATTATCAAACCCGGTATACATGAACGCTTTGAACGCTTACGTAAAATGGGTGTAAAAACTGTGATGGTTACCGGTGATAATCCCCTCACTGCAAAATTCATTGCAGAGAAAGCGGGTGTAGATGATTTTATCGCGGAAGCAAAACCGGAAGATAAAATGAATTACATCAAACGTGAACAGCAGGGCGGTAAACTGGTAGCGATGATGGGCGACGGTACGAATGATGCGCCTGCATTGGCGCAGGCCGATGTGGGTGTTGCAATGAACAGCGGAACCGCAGCGGCAAAAGAAGCGGGTAACATGGTTGATCTTGACAACGACCCAACCAAACTGATCGAGATCGTTGAGATCGGCAAACAGTTACTCATGACAAGAGGAACGCTTACAACTTTTTCAATAGCCAATGATGTGGCAAAATATTTTGCGATCGTGCCTGCTCTTTTTATCGCTTCTATTCCAGCTTTACAAAGTTTAAATATCATGCGCCTGCATAGCCCTGAGAGCGCCATATTATCAGCGGTGATCTTTAATGCGATCATCATTCCGTTGCTCATTCCACTGGCATTAAAGGGTGTGGCATACAAACCCATCGGCGCAAGTGCGTTGTTAAGAAGGAATTTATTGATCTACGGATTGGGTGGCGTGATCGTTCCTTTTATCGGTATCAAATTAATAGACCTGGTAGTAAGCACCTGGTTTTAGTAATAAAAATTAAAAACATGAAACAACATCTTCTTCCCGCGATCAAGCTCACATTTATCTGCCTGGTTTTGTTTTGCGGTTTGTATTCGTTATTGATCCTCGGTGTTGCACAGGCGGCGCCGGATAAAGGAGAGGGGCAAACTATTTCAATAAACAACAAAGTGGTTGGTTACGCGCTCGAAGGGCAATCTTTTACTGCTGATAAATATTTTAACGGGCGCCCTTCTGCGGCCGGTTATAATGCGGCGGGTTCTTCGGGAAGCAACAAAGGTCCATCTAACCCTGAATATTTAAAGACAGTGAATGACAGGATCGATTCTTTTCTGGTGCACAATCCAACAGTACAAAAAGAAAATATTCCATCCGATCTCGTTACGGCAAGCGGCAGCGGGCTGGATCCTGATATTTCATTGCAGGGAGCCATGGTGCAGGTTGACAGGATCGCAAAAACAAGAAATCTTGACAAAGAAAAAATAAACGCGGTTATTCAAAGCCATATAGAAAGATCGGTTTTCAATGGCATAGAAAAGATCAATGTGTTACAACTGAATATGGCATTAGACAATTTAAAATAAGAACAATGAAACAAAGATCACTACTGGCAATATTTATAGGAATTGCCGGCTTCGCAAATGCACAAAAAGATACAACGCCTGTAAAAACAGAAAAAATCCCATTCGACGGAATAGAAACCAATTGGCAGAATGGCAGCGACAGAAGGGATTCCACTGTTTTTAAAGGAACGTATTTTATACCAAGTATTATGCTTGATATAAATTATACACACTCTTTCAATAATCCCATTGATAATACAGTTATTGGTTCCACCGCACTGGCACGTAACAATGAAATACAGCTTTCACATCTGTTGTTAGGCGGCGATCTTAATTATGGCAATGCACATGCGCGTGTGATGCTGCAAATGGGAACAAGGTCGATCGTAATACCACGGAATGATTTAAGCCCTTACCGTGGACAATACCAACTGGCAGATGTATACCGTTATTTGAGTGAAGCTTACGCAGGTTTTCATATCAACAAATGGTATGGCATCAATGTGGATGCAGGATTGTTCCTCTCGTATATTGGGCTGAATTCTTATTACCAGGTGGAGAACTGGGAGTACCAGGCTTCTTTCACATCTGATAATACGCCTTGGTTTTTTAATGGCATACGGATACAAATATTTCCTTCTAAAACGTTGAAGATCGAACCATGGATCATCAATGGCTGGCAGAGCTATGGAAAATTTAATAAACAACCCGGGCTTGGCGCCAATATTACATGGATGCCTAACAGTAACCTTAAATTACTCACCAATGATTATTATGGAGCGGATGCTGCAGCGATACCGGATAGAAAAAGATTCCATTCGGATAACAGCTTCCTGTTGCGGTATTATAAAAATAAAAACGCTACAGGCATCAGCCAGGCAGCATTTTCATTAACGGGCGATATCGGATTTGAAAAAGGCGGCGGTGTAAACGGATTCAATAACAGCGATCCGGCTGATCCTGCGCAATATTTTTTGAGCGCTATGTTTTATAACCGTGTCTGGTTCAATAAAAATAAATTCGCATGGACCTTCGGCGGCGGTTATATGAAAAACCCGGGCCGTTACCTGGTTCTGTATCCAACCGGCCAGGCCAGCCCGTTGCCAAACCCTAATAACCCAACACAAACAGAAGGCGCTTATCCATACAGTGCAAACCCGGGAGATCAATTTACCGGTTGGGATGTTTCCACCAATTTTGACTGGATGCTTAATCAAAGTTTAGCTATACGGTTTGAATTGGTACACCGTCATGCAGATAATCCTTATTTCGCAGGAGCCGGCGGAGTTACCTCTCCAACGGGGTATACGTTTACGCCGCTTCCGGCGGATTGGAGGCCGGATCTAGTGAAATCGGAGGACAGGATCATTTTCGCACTTTTATTCAGGCTGTAAAGACAGAAAGTATACAATGGAATTATTTGAGAAATTTTTTATCGCCAGAACCGTATTGGCTTTAAGCCAGCAGGAAGCTGCAGAACAGGCCGGTATTAAACAGGCAACGGTAAGTATTCTGGAAAGGGGTGGCAGGGATGCAGTACCGGAAGCATACATTCAATTCCTTTACACAAAAGGGATCGATATGAACTGGTTGTTCAACACAGATGAGAATACACGAAATGTTTTCAGAAAAGTAAAACATATCAGTAAAAGCGACAAAGGGCTAAGCGAAGAAACTGATGTAACGGTTGATAAAAATGTTTTTCTCAACCAGGAATTACTGGAAACAAAAAAACTTACTTATAGCGGTATCAAGCATGTTGATAAAGTACTGGTTGAATTATTAACAGAAATTAAAAAACTGAATTCGGGGCTCCTGCAACATACCTCAGACAATGGAAAATGAAACATTATATCGATTCACAAAAGGTAAGCTGAAGATCTACGTTGGCATGAGCGCCGGCGTAGGTAAAACATACCGTATGTTGCAGGAAGCGCACCGCCTGCTTGCAAACAACGTTAATATTAAAGTCGGCTATATTGAAACACATAACAGGAAAGAAACGCAGGATCTGATTGAAGGCCTGCCGCTTATTCCGCGCCGCGAAGTTTTTTATAAAGGCAAACGGCTGGAAGAACTGGATGTGCAGAGTATTTTATTATTACAGCCGCAGGTTGTTATTGTTGATGAACTCGCGCATAGTAATATTCCCGGCAGTAAAAATGAAAAAAGATGGCAGGATGTACTGGATATACTCAATGCAGGTATTGACGTGATCACAGCCGTAAATATCCAGCATATAGAAAGTATCAACCAGGAAGTAAAACAGATCACCGGCGTAGAAGTGCAGGAAAGGGTGCCTGATAAGATTTTACAAACGGCAGATGAAGTTGTCAATATCGACCTTACCGCAGATGAACTGATCACACGTTTAAAAGAAGGGAAGATATACGACAAAAGCAAGGTACAGCAGGCGCTCCAGAATTTTTTTCTACCCGAAAAAATATTGCAGCTGCGCGAACTGGCATTGAAAGAAGTAGCAGGGCAGGTGGAAAGAAAAGTAGATTATGAAGTAACAAGGGATAAACTGCTGCGCCATGAAAAATTTCTTGCCTGTATATCCAGCAACCATGAAACGGCGCAGCATATTATCAGGAAAACGGGCAGGCTCGCTTCCTATTATAACAGTACCTGGTTTGTTTTGTATGTACAGACGCCAAAAGAAAGTGTTGACAAAATTCCGCTCGCGGCGCAAAGACACCTGATCAATAATTTTAAAACTGCAACGGAAGCCGGTGCGGAAGTGCTGCAGGTAAAACATACCAATATTGCAGAAGCCATCATGCAGACCTGTATAGAAAAAGAAATTACTACGGTATGCATCGGAAAACCGCACCTGAACCTGCTGCAGGTTATTTTGAGCACCAGCGTGTTTAATAAATTGTTGAAGGGGCTTTCCGTAAATGATATAGATTT
Organism: Bacteroidota bacterium; assembly: GCA_013289065.1. Classification (GTDB taxonomy): domain Bacteria; phylum Bacteroidota; class Bacteroidia; order Chitinophagales; family Chitinophagaceae; genus Sediminibacterium. The sequence goes on from JABDAP010000028.1 coordinate 12,349, forward strand.
AATAATACTTTCCTGATGACAGTAAAGCTCAAAACGAAGATCACCCTGGGCGTTGTTTTTTTATTCACGCTGCTTTTACTGGTTGGCGGTACGGGATTCTTTTATCTCAATAAAACCATTACCGAGCAGCACGATATCCTGAAAGATAATTATGAAACGATCGATTATACACGCAACATGCTGCTGGCATTGGACAGCAGCCATGAAATAAAAGAATTTGAAAAGAACTTAGCCGGCCAGGAAAAAAACATCACCGAAAAGGGAGAGGGCGCTGCTACTTCTTTACTTCGCGATCATTTCAATTCGTACAAAATTCATCCTGATTCACCGGAACTCGTTAATCAGTTGCGCCATGATATCAACCGCATCATGCAGATCAACCTGGACGCGATCATTGATAAAAACAAGCAGCTTGGCCAGAAAGCAGATGATGCAACATTTATTATTGCATTGCTGCTGACCTTATGCGCGCTCGTTGGTTTTTCGTTTGTCTTTAATTTTCCGGGCTATATCGCAGACCCCATTGCAAAGCTTACAAAAGGTATTAAAGCCATAGCCGGAAAAGAGTATGGACAACGGATTCACCTGACACGAAAGGACGAATTTGGCGAGATGGCTGCGGCCTTTAACCAAATGGCTGAAGAGCTCGACAGGTATGAGCACAGCAACCTCGCCAAAATATTATTTGAAAAACAAAGGGCGGAAACAGTGATCAATTCCCTGAAAGATGCCAGCATAGGCATTGATAAAAATGGCACGGTACTTTTTGCAAACCCATTGGCATTACAGTTGCTAAGCCTTGCAGAAATTGATGTGGTTGGAAAAAATGTATCGCTGCTGGAGAAACAGAATGACCTGTTCCGTTTTTTACTGAGCGAAGAAAGTAACAAGCCATTCAAAATTGTGCTTGATGGAAAAGAACAGTTTTTCAGCAAAGAAACCGCAGATATCAGCAATACCGAAGGAACCATCGGCAACCTGATCGTTCTGAAAAATATCACACCGTATAAAGCGCTGGATGTAGCAAAAACAAATTTTATTGCAACCGTTTCCCACGAACTGAAAACACCGCTTGCCTCATCGGACTTCAGTTTAAAATTGCTGGAAGATGAACGGGTTGGCCCGCTTAACACAGAACAGAAAGAACTTGTGCAGCATTTAAAAACGGATAACCTTCGCCTGCTAAAAGTATTAAGCGAATTGCTGGATCTTTCACAGGTAGAAAGCGGAAAGATCCTGTTGCATATCACCGAAGTAGATCCGCGGATACCTGTACAAAGAGCCATAGAAACGGTAACGGCAGCAGCGCAGCAAAAGCAGGCGGTTATAGAAAGTTCATTCTCTGAAAACCTTCCCGCCTGCAAAGGCGATGAAGAAAAAATAGCCTGGGTATTGATCAATTTTTTAACGAATGCGATCAAATATTCTCCCGAACGCGGAAAGATTCTGGTACATGTGTCGAATGAAGATGATACGCTTGTTTTCAGCGTAGCCGACCAAGGTAAAGGAATAGCGACGGAGTATCTGCCAAGGATATTTGAACGTTTTTACCAGGTGCCCGGCACAGAAAAAACAGGTACCGGCCTGGGGCTTTCTATCAGCAAGGAGTTTATCGAAGCCATGGGCGGAACAACCGGTGTTAAAAGCGATATGAATGAAGGAAGCCGTTTTTATTTCAGCCTTCCGGTTGCCTGAATGATTTCTTATAATTGAAATAATTAGAAAAGATCTGTCAGAATAAGATACCGGTTTGATTTCTGCAATTTCCGGTATTGCATCAGTTTGGAAATTAGTAACACTTATTTCGCCACAGATTAGCACTGATTGTCTGTGCTAATCTGTGGCGAACAATTTCCCATTTCAATTAAAATGATACAGCGCCTGATTTCCTGATCACTTTTCTACACGTATCCGTTTGGTTTCTTTTTTATTTTGAAGCAACAGTTCAGACAGTTCCATTAAAACTTCATTGGTGAACCACTTCGTATTCGCCAGGTCTGTGACAGGAATACGGACGATATCATCCAGTGTTTTAATACCCTGTTCTCCCATCACTTCTTTGAAGTGTTCGCTTACCGGTAACTGTGCAACCGGCTTATGTAAAAGGTCCGTGTTCTTCATTTTCTGTCTGTTACAATAAGCCTTTAAACAATCGTGCCGTTCACTTTATATTTCCAGCAAAGGCATCACCGGTAAAATGGTCATCTTTTTTTTCTTTTTAGCTGGAACTGGTTTTTTCGCGGATACAACACTTACAGGTTTTGCTTTTTTAGCCTTGCCGCTTGTGGAGGGCAATTCCTTTTTTTTCGATGGCATAATAGTAGGATTTTTAATAAAAGCGATTAAAAAATCATACCATAGCATTGGGAAGGCCGGCTTTTATAAGCCGCATATCAAGTTGTTTTTTCCGGACATGTCCGATCAACACACCGTATCGCAATAATCCACTATTTTTTTTACGATCGCTGAAAGCCCGTCAATAGTGTTTGGCTTTACAAAATATTCAATGGCGCCTTTGCCCAAACAGCCGTCGACATAATCTTTCCGGCTATCCGTACTCCATATGAATTTATTTATGCCGATCATTCTCGTTTGATTGCAGAGCCAGTCCAATACCTGCGGGCCATTCATGTGTGGCATATTATAATCCAGTATGAAGCCGCAGGGCAATTCTTCATCAGGGCAATTACTTAAATAATCAACAGCTTTTTTTCCGTCGGTGAAAATATTGAGCACTCCCAATGGCGAAATTTTCTTAAAGGCTTCTTCAAACATTTCCCTGTCATCGCCGTCGTCATCTGCGAGAAGGAAGTTTATTTTTTTTGTCATTACCCATAAGATAACCCTATTAATCGCGAAAAGTTTTCCGATCAGGTTAAACCTGTGAAACATGTAATAAATTATCAGAATTGTGTAAACCATTTATAAAGCGGCTGTTTGATTTTCGCTTGATCAAAATATTTAAGGATATAGCCTATTTAAATGTTTACCTTACGCTATGAACAAATCGGGGCCGATAATAGTGATTGAAGATGATGTAGATGACAAGGAAATGATGGCAGAAATCTTTCAAAAGCTGAAATATAAAAACGAGGTCATTTATTTCAGCGATGGTAATCTTGCGCTGGAGTTTCTTGATAAAACGGATATTCATCCATTTTTGATCTTATCGGATATCAATATGCCGAAAATAAATGGGTTTGAGCTGCGGAATAAAGTATTTACCAATGCACAATTACAAACAAAGTGCATTCCTTATTTATTTTTCACCACTGCAGCTGATAAAAAATCGGTTATTGATGCTTATGCACTTTCTGTGCAGGGATTTTTTAAAAAGCCGCTTACTATGGAAGGCCTGGAACAAACCATTAAAAAGATTGTTGAGTATTGGCAGGAATGTATTGCACCGGGCCAGTTCGGTTAATGCTGCAATTATATTCTGTTGCCTGTAAGAAATACCTGCGCCATTAGATCATATAAGGCAGCATGGTTCTTTTTGAACAGTTCGGGTTGCTCAAAAAAATATTCTGCAGCAACAGCAAAAAACTCGGCTTTGTTTTTTGCACCGTAAACATTGATATCGGAATTGCCCTGTTTGATAGCGGAGATCTCTTCTGCGATCAGGTTGAGCCAGGGAACCGTATATTGTTTTTCCAGCAAAGCTTCCGGTAAACCATCTACATCGCCATCTTCCTTATCAAGCAGGTGAACAAATTCATGGATGCCGGTATTTGTTTTACCCGATGCGCTGTCAAAACCCTGATGCAGCGCAGGTTTTGAGAGTATCATCATCCGTTGCATCGTACCATTGCCCACCATGCCTAAAATATCGGCGTCACCTTTATTACTGAAATCTATTTCATTAAATGCAGCCGGGTACAGCAATATATCGCGGAGGTTATAATATTTCCATTCAGGAAATCCGAATATGGGGATCACACCGCTTGCGGCGATGAGTAACCTGTCGAGATCGGTGACTTCTGTTTTAACGCCATGTATCCTGATATAACCCAACAGTTCTTTTAGTTTGTTTTCAAAGCGCAGCTTTCCTGCTTCATCAAGATTGCGATAGAAAGCAACATGCTGCAGCAACAGATCATGATAGCCGTTTGGCAAGGCGCCGGTTTTTACCGGCCGTTTATACAATACCATGAACACAATGAAAACAATAATGAGAAGGAGTACAATAATTGGCGTCATATGAGTTACAAAAATAGCTGATCATTGTGAAGTGCGATGTAATGAAATGCTTATTCGGTATATTTAGTTATAAAAAATTCCTCATGCTTTCTGTAAGAAGTTTCCACAAACGCATACCACGCATCATATCGATAGCCGTTTTCTTTACAGTGATTTCTGTAAAGCTGATGGCAGCATCAGAAACCAAAGTTATGCACTGGACAGTAGGCGGTGTTGAACGCGAAGCGCTGGTTTACATTCCCGGAACAGCAAAACTGAATGCTACACCCATAGTATTTGTTTTTCATGGGCATGGCGGCAACATGGCTATGATGTTCAGGAGCCGGGGTTTTGATAAGTTATGGCCGGAAGCTATTATTGTGAGCCCGCAGGGATTAAATACACCGGGACAATTAACAGATCCCAATGGAACATTACCCGGATGGCAAAGCGGCCCGGGAAATATGAACGACCGTGACCTGTTATTTTTTGATGCGATGCTGAAGACCTTTCACGAAGAGTATCAGATCGATGATAAAAGAATTTATGCAACCGGCCATTCCAACGGCGGCGGCTTCACCTACCTGTTAATGGAAACGCGGAGCGATGTGCTGGCTGCTGCTGCACCTTCTGCTGCTGCGGCCATACGGGCGCTTCTGCGGATACGACCCAAACCTGTGATGCATATCATGGGGGAGAAAGACCCGCTTGTAAAACCTGAATGGCAGGAAGCCACTATTAAGGGTATGCTGAAGATCAACAGTTGCAGCAATGATGGTACAGAATATGCAACTGATGCAACTATCTATCCATCAACTACCCATAACCCGGTGATCGTTTATAAACACAAAGGCGGGCATGTATTTCCGCTGGAGGCCAATGCTGTTGTGATACAATTTTTCAAAAGCATAACAAAGCCCTGAATCATTGGTTCATTCCGCAGAAAACATTATGCGGTGATGTTTGATTGGTTGCCATTACCGAAAAGATCATCTAATGTTTTACAGATAGCCTGTAACAAACCAAGGTCGATAGAGATGCTTTTGCCACTGTCGTAGTTCACAGCGCGGTAATTTCTTTCTTCATCCGGCTCAAACAGGATCTCAATTCCTTCAACAGTTACTTTTATTTTATGTGTGAAACCCATGGGTTGTAATTCGGCCGGGAACAGCTTTTCGTTCCCATTATATTCCACCGGCAGATCGAAAAAATCAAGCATACGGCAAGGTATCTATAATTAAAGGGAAGGAACCTTCTTAATTAATTTAACGTCTTTACTGCCAACGATTGTGTACATTGTAAGCGTTACGCGTTCTGTGTAACAGGTACTTCCTCATAACATCATGCCGCATAGCTGCCGGAATCAATCATGAAAACACCTCCCTTTAAGAACAAGAAAATAGCGCCTGACACTTTCGGAGATTTGTCTACCCTTACTATTGAGCAGGAAGTGCTTAACGAAGAACTCATGAGCAGCAACCACGCACTGGTTGATGCGAACAGGGAACTTGCTTTTCAGAACGAAGAAAAAGAAAAGCGCGCAGCAGAGTTGATCATTGCCAACAAAGAACTCGCATTCCAGAATGAAGAAAAAGAAAAACGTGCGGCAGAGCTGAACGTTGCCAATGTAGAATTGGTTTTTCAAAACGACGAGAAGGAAAAACGTGCATCGGAATTAGTTGTTGCCAACAAAGAACTCGCATTCCAGAATAAAGAAAAAGAAAAACGTGCGGCAGAGCTGAATGTTGCTAACGTGGAATTGGTTTTTCAAAACGACGAGAAAGAAAAACGCGCATCGGAATTAGTTGTTGCCAACAAAGAGCTCGCATTCCAGAATGAAGAAAAAGAAAAGCGTGCAGCAGAACTGAACGTTGCCAATGTAGAATTGGTTTTCCAAAACGACGAGAAAGAAAAGCGCGCATCGGAATTAGTTGTTGCCAACAAAGAGCTCGCATTCCAGAATAAAGAAAAAGAAAAGCGTGCAGCAGAGCTGAACGTTGCCAATGTAGAATTGGTTTTCCAAAATGATGAGAAGGAAAAACGTGCATCAGAATTAGCTGTTGCCAACAAAGAACTTGCGTTCCAGAATAAAGAAAAAGAGAAACGTGCAGCAGAGCTGAACGTTGCCAACGTAGAGTTACTTTTTCAAAACGATGAGAAGGAAAAACGTGCATCAGAATTAGCTGTTGCCAACAAAGAACTAGCGTTCCAGAATAAAGAAAAAGAGAAACGTGCTGAAGAACTGAATGTTGCCAATGTAGAGTTGCTTTTTCAAAATGACGAGAAGGAAAAACGTGCATCGGAGCTGATCATTGCCAACAAAGAGCTCGCATTCCAGAATAAAGAAAAAGAGAAACGTGCGGAAGAGTTGAATGTAGCCAACGTGGAATTGCTTTTCCAAAACGATGAGAAGGCAAAACTTGCATCTGAGCTGATGATCGCTAACAAAGAGCTGGTGCTCCAGAATGCAGAGAAAGAAAAACTTGCTTCAGAGTTGATGGTCGCTAACAAAGAACTGGTTTTTCAAAATGAAGAAAAAGAAAAACGCGCAGCTGAACTAATCATTGCCAATAAAGAACTGGCTTTCCAGAATGAGGAAAAGGAAAAACGCGCCGCGGAATTGATCCTCGTAAACAATGAACTGGAAGCTTTCGCTTATATAGCCAGCCATGACCTGCAGGAACCTTTGCGGAAAATTCAAACTTTTGCGCAGCGTATCCTCGACCAGGAGCAGCCTTTGCCGGATGAAAGTAAAAGCTATTTACAACGCCTTCGATCGGCAGGCACGAGAATGCGCACGCTTATCGATGACCTGCTGGCATATTCACGGATCAATGCCGCCGAACGAAAATTTGAAAAGACCAACCTCAGCTCCATTATTGAGGAAATAAAAACCGACATCAATGAAACCATTGATGAAAGACAGGCAATCATAGAAGCCACCGAAACCTGCGAAGTAAATGCCATCTCTTTCCAGTTCCGGCAGTTGATGTATAACCTGGTAAGCAACGCGGTCAAATTTGCAAGCCCCGAACGCTCACCGCATGTTATCATCAGCAGTAAAATGATATCCGGCGATAGTGTTGTTCATGTTAACCTGCAGCCAGACAAAATGTATTGCCATATAAGTGTATCCGATAATGGTATCGGCTTTGATCCTTTATATAAGGATCGCATTTTCCAGGTATTTCAGCGGTTGCATGGCCAAACAGAATATGCCGGTACGGGTATCGGCCTAGCGATCGTAAAAAAGATCATCGAGAACCATGGCGGCGTTATTACCGCTACCGGCGAACCGGGAATAGGCGCACGTTTTGATATGTATATCCCCGCAAATATAGAGTGAGGGTGTGGCGCCTGTTGATCGGTTGTATCATGGTTTAGGAAAATAGCCATATTCAAACCGAAAAGTTTCCGGAGAATTTTCAGGCCCCGTGATACTCTCCAGCAGGCCGTTCTTTAAATAAGTGAACAACAGGATCTCGTTTTTAACCGGATTGCGCCGCAACACTTTTACGAGCTGCCCCTTTTTATTGAAAGTGTTTTTATATGTTGTAGTAATATCGTTGGTAAGTATGCGCAACGGTATTCCGGGTTTTTCATACCACGTGGTTTGCGTTAATGTGTTTTGTCCATCCGCTTTGAACCAGGACCGCTCAATCCTGGATATTCCTGATTCTTTAAAATACAACAATTTATTACGCATCATGCCGGAAGCGTCTGTCATTATCTTAGACAGTAGAGAACCATCTTGCCGGTAAGAGTTGCGTATATAATAAATTACCTGGCTGTTATTACTGTCTACGATATCGGTATGTTTTTCTTCGATAATTTTTCCTTCATCATCATAATTATATTGGGTAACAGATTCTGAAATGCTGATCCCGATCAGGTTGTACATCAGGTGCTGTTTCCTGAAATCTTCCACTACATATTTTTTTTGCTTTTCAATTCTGCCGGTACTATCGAAAATATAATCTGTTGCGATCATTGGCCTGGCGCCATCCGGAAGATACTCTTCCTGGTATCTCAAATATAGTTGTGGTAATCCCCGGTGATTGTATAAATATGTTTCATAGGGGTATTTGTGGGCGGTGCGCATTTTAGATTTTGCCTGTACATTGTTGGCCTGCATCAACGAATCTGTAAGCGTATCATAATCCTGCGGGAATGCTATTCCGGGCCGAGATACACAAAATAAAATACATACTGAAATGATAAAATATTTCTTAGCAGAATTCATAACCATACGATGCATGAAATAAAATTACAGAAAATCGATAAAGGCCGGAGTTAGAAGCCAGAAGGCTGAAAATAAGATTATCAATATTCCAGACTCCAGCCTTCTAACTCCAGACTTCTGATTCCCGTCTTATAAACCTTCGATAACATCCCGATAACCTCTGCCAATGGGAATAGATACGCCATTGACCTCAACTATTTCAGCTGTATAGGATTCAATTTTATTTATAGAAACTATATAAGACCGGTGAACCCGTTTGAAAAGATTGGCAGGTAACATATTCTCAATTTCATGCGTACTCATTTTTGACATGTATTCTTTTTTTGTGGTAACGATCTTGATATACTCGCGTTGGCTTTCAATATAAACGATCTCGGAGAACAGGATCTTTACTTTTTTTCTTTCGGCATTCAGAAAAACGGAATCTTTCATTTCCTGGTTTTCATTCGGCTCTTTTCTTTCTGTACTTGCTGTTTTTACTTTATTTACTGCGATCAAAAACCGTTCAAATTCAAATGGCTTCAGCAGATAATCTGTTACGCTTAAATTAAACCCTTCCACGGCATATTGATGATAAGCCGTGGTAATAATTACTGCAGGCGGATACACGAGTGTTTTTAAAAAGGACATGCCTTTTAACTTAGGCAGGTGAATGTCCAGAAAAATAAGATCGGTGGTATTATGCCGCAGCCAGTCGGTTGCCATAATAGCATCTTTAAATGTTTCCTGTAATTCAAGGAAAAGAACCTGCGAAATATAATCTGATAAAACCCTTACTGCCAATGGCTCATCCTCTATGACAATACATTTTATTTTAGACATGGCTCGCAAGATTGATTTGTAAAGTTGCGCTGAATATGGAGTCACCCTGCTGAATAACCAGGCTATAATCTGTATAAAGTAATTCCAGTTGGCGCCGCAGGTTGGTAAGGCCGATGTTTTCTTTTATGCGATGATCACCGGAAAATGATTCGGCAGAATTTTTTACAATAAATGTTAACCGCCTTTTTTTAATGAAAAGATGGATATCAACAAAGGGTTGGCTTCTGGTTTCTGAAGCGCCATGTTTGAAAGCATTTTCAACCAAAGGGATCAGCAACAGCGGCGGCAAAACCTGTTTCATATCTTCAATGTCATGGCTAATGCTGACATGTAAAGAATCATCGTAACGCAGTTTTTCAAGCGCGATATAATCATTGATGATCCTTAGTTCCTGTTCTATCGATATATGATCGCCGCCGGTTTCATACAGCATAAACCGTAATATTTTAGAGAGGCGCAGGATCGATTCGGGCGCGAGATCCGATTTGTCCTTTGCCAGCGAATAGATATTATTAAGTGTGTTAAATAAAAAATGCGGGTTGGTTTGCGCACGTAAGTAATTTAATTCAGCTGCCTGCTTTTCTATCCGCAACTGCTGTTCTGCCCGTTGCAGTTGTATATATTGAAATGTGTGCCTGATGATCGCAAAAAAGAAAAGCGATCCCATACTGAATGCCATCTGGGAAGTCAGTAACACTTTCAGTGTCGCCGGTTCGCCCAAAGGCGTATAGATATTCAACAGAATTCCCAATGACCGCCAGTTATACAAACCATACGACCATACGATCATAAAAACAAAAAGCATTACAATACCCAGAAAAATATTGTAAATAATGTACCGCCTTTTTCTGACAATAAAAGGAAGCGTGTACTCAAAAAATACTGCGTTAACAATAATGATATATACAGTTCTCCAGCTATCATTTAATAATGCCCGGAGAAAAGTTGTATCAAAACCTGATTGATCATGCCACACAATTAATAACATAAAAGGCAGCCCGATCCAGCAATAAAAAATAAACCGCTTTGCACCCAATGATTTTTTCATCCGCTTGTTTATGATTTAAATATCGGCAAATCTTTCTGTTTTGCAGGAGCCGCCTGCCTGTTGTTTGTATACCATTTCCTGCTGTTCATTGACAACAGCTTCAGGTATTTTCTTTAATTAAGTATGCTTGTATAAGAAACACGCCGGTTTTTAATCAATAAAAAAATAATGCAATGAATAAAATAATAAAATTCGGAGAAAGCGTAGAAGGATATGATATCCCGGTTTTAAATGAACGCGAAATAAGGGCGGCAGCGGGCATACTGTTTTTGGCAACATTTATTTCCTTAACGCAGATCATGTCCAGAAATAATTTTGTGCCGATAAAATACGTGATCACACTGTTTCTGACAGATTTTATTATCCGTGTTTTTATCAGCCCTAAATATTCTCCTACATTGATCTTAGGTCGGCTGATCGTTAGTAACCAGGTTCCCGAATATGTTGGGGCGCAGCAAAAAAAGTTTGCATGGATCATTGGTGTGTTGCTGTCTGCCATGATGTTCATTTTTATGGTGGTAGTTAATTCATACAGCCCCATCACCGGTTTAACATGCCTGATCTGCCTGGTGTTCCTGTTCTTTGAATCTGCATTTGGTATTTGTTTGGGATGCAAATTCTATAACCTGTTTTATAAAGAAAAAGCGCAATACTGTCCCGGTGAGATCTGTGATGCAAAATCGAAACAGGCTATTCAAAAAACATCTGCCATGCAGTTGCTGATCGTTTTGGCATTTATCATATATGCTGTTCTCATGGTCTTTTTGTTTAAAGACCAATTTCGAAAACATCCTTATGACCTGTTTGGTATTTTTCATCCGGTACAACCAAAATAAACGGCCCGCTTTGTCATTTCATATCCATCCATCTCCCGAACCTGTATCCGTTATCAACGATGATAATGAGATAACAGACTCCCATAAAAAAAAGGATCTGGAAATTTATTTTTCTGCATTTCGCAGGAACATCATCGGCCATCAACAAACCTTTGTATCTCCTTTCGGTAAAAAAGAGATCATCTATTCAGACTGGACCGCAAGTGGCAGGGCTTACGGGCCTATCGAAGAATACATACAAAAAACAGTCATGCCATTCGTGGCCAATACGCATACCGGAACAACGGTTACAGGAACCCTGATGTCGAAAGCTTATGAAGAATCCAAAGTTATTATCAAAGAACATGTGAATGCAGGCAGCGATGATGTATTGATCTTTTGCGGAAGCGGAACGACCGCTGCGATAAATAAACTGCAAAGGATCCTCGGCATGCGAATACCGGAACGGTTGATCGATTATATAAAAAAAGACGGGCTGGTAATAGATGAAACATTACATGATGCAGTTATCATAAATGAAAATATAAGCGACTATCTGCAAGTAGATGAGGATCTGAGGCCCATAGTTTTTGTAACGCATATGGAGCATCACAGCAACCAGGTCAGCTGGTTAGAAACTATTGCAACTGTTGAAATAATCAGGCCGGATGAAAACGGGAATGTTGATCTGGAATATTTCAGAACCCTGCTGGAAAAATTTAAATACAGGAAAAATAAAATAGCTGCGGTTACAGCCTGTTCTAATGTTACAGGTATTCAAACGCCGTATCATGAAATGGCAAAACTGATCCATGAATATGGTGGCTTATGTTTTGTTGATTTTGCATGTGCTGCTCCCTATGTCCATATCAATATGCATCCCACCGAACCGGGCGAACATTTAGATGCTATTTATTTTTCACCGCATAAATTTCTGGGCGGGCCCGGCACGCCCGGTGTGTTGATCTTTCATAAAAAAATGTACACGAACATAATTCCCGATCAACCCGGCGGTGGCACTGTGCTGTACAGTAACCCCTGGGGTATGCATGAATACACAACAGATATTGAACTGCGGGAAGATGGCGGCACACCTCCATTACTGCAGGCGATAAAAGCAGCGATGTGTGTTAAACTGAAAGAAGAAATGGGCGTTGAAAATATGCTGAAGCGTGAAGAAGAAATACTGCAGGCCATTTTTGCAAGGTTCTCAAAAATGCAAACGGTTGATGTACTGGAAGTGAATAATAAAAAAAGGCTGGGCATTATTTCATTTATGGTTGATGGGGCGCATCATAACCTGATCGTCAAATTGCTGAATGATAAATTTGGTATTCAAACAAGAGGCGGTTGTTCCTGTGCAGGCACTTATGGCCATCTGCTGCTGCGGGTGGGCAAGGCAAGGTCTTACGATATATTGAATTCGATCCGTGAAGGAAATCTGTCAGGTAAACCGGGATGGGTCAGGTTATCTGTTCATCCCACTATGTCCAATGCAGAAATTGATCTGATTATGGATGCGATCGAATTGACCGTTTGCCATTTCCAGGATTGGATGAAAGAGTACGCCTATGACCCCGCAACCAACGAATATTCATTCAAGGGGATTGATTCAAAAGAACAAGATAGTGTGGGAGATTGGTTCACTGTTTCCAGCTGGAAATAAACCTTTAATGCTGCGCCTTTGCTTAAAAAAATGCATGCAAAGGCGCTAAGTCGCAGTTTTGTTCTAAAAGAAGTTTGCCGTTTTCCTCCATTCCATTTCAAAACTCTTCTTTAGCTTGCAAAAGATTTAGCCTGAATTTTGTATAAAATAACATGCCATGAAAACAAGCATCATAAATCCCAAAGTTGATTTTTATTTTGCCAAAGGTAAAAACTGGCAGAAAGAAATTGAGTCATTGAGAATGATCGTTCTTGATTGCGGGTTAACCGAAGAATTGAAGTGGGGATGCCCCTGTTATACTTTTGAAAAAAACAATATCGTTTTAATACATGTGTTTAAAGAATACTGTGCGCTTTTGTTTTTTAAAGGCGCTTTGCTGAAAGATGCCAAACATATCCTGATCCGGCAAACAAAAAATGTGCAGGCTGCGCGTCAAGCCCGTTTCATTGATGTTCGCGAAATAGCTAAGCTGGAAACCACGCTGAAAAAATATATCAAAGAAGCCATTGAAGTGGAAAAAGCAGGCCTGAAAGTAGATTTAAAAAAGACGGCAGAATATCATATCCCTGAAGAGTTTAAAAATAAATTAGATAAGACGCCTTCCCTGAAAACTGCTTTTTATGCATTAACACCGGGACGGCAACGCGCATACCTTCTTTATTTTTCCGCACCCAAACAATCCAAAACGCGCGAGGCGAGGATTGAAAAATGCAGCAAACAAATTCTCAATGGAAAGGGATTGAATGATTAGTCATTGTTATAAAGAAAGCGCGCACTCAATGCAGCTTGGTGTAACAAAAGCATCTAATACTCAGGCAGCACTGATCTTTGGCCTCTTTGATCTTTGCCTGAAAACGCCTCTTTTATAATCTTTTTTAAACTGTTCATAATAATTTTCTATAACAGCCGAATAATTCTGCGCATAATTGATGATTGGTTCCTGCCAGTTGTTCTTGTTTCCAAAAACTACCAGTTCTTCTGCATCATCAGAACCGCGGTGCCCGGCGCTTCTTAACTGCGATGCTGCTGTTAACATACCCATGTTATCTATTACCAGGCACATATCGCGGTATTGTTTTTTTAGCAGTTTAAAATTGATATTGTCTTTTGCAGGCTGCAGTTCCTGCATAATATAATCTTTGCCTTTAAAATGCGTTGTACTTAGAAGTGCAGGTGAATGATTTTGCATTAACTGTTGAATAAATAAAACCCTTTCTGCATCATTTATCCAAACCGGTTGTTTGTTTTTTGCAAAAGGCTGTAATGACGACGGGACAGCTTCTTTCATATCCAGCAGCATAAATTTGCTGCCATTCTCGTTGATCGACTTTAGTAAAACAGAATAACGGTTCAGGCCAAGGCTGGAAGTTCCTGACAAACGGAATACAACATCCAGTATCTTATAATTGTAAGGGCTTTTATCATCACGTTTTAACCAGTTGCCTAAATGTTGTTTTAATTCTTTGCGAAGTGTTTTTGAAAGTGTGATATGTTTGGGATGGTCGCTGTCTATCTTTTTATTGTTTACGGTTCTTTTCTCTAAAATGGTTTTACGGTTACGGGATGCTACAATGTCTAAAAAATCCTTTACAATGCCTGTTGCCGTTTTTGCTTCAATATAATGCGCCTTTCTCGACTGTAATGTAGCGGTATACGATTTTAAAAAAAGCTTTGCCATATGAATGGCTTTTTCTTTGCCGATATTTAATGATGTAAAGGCCACAAAAATGCTGGTTACCATCCGTACCAGTTCCCAGGTGGCGGGTGCCATGAGGGCATCGTCAAAATCGTTCATGTCAAAATACACAAGCCGGTTCTCTCCTTTAAAACTCCCGAAGTTTTCCAGGTGAAGGTCGCCGCAGATCCATGTATCAGGGCCGGATGGAAAATCCGTTTCTTTTGCCAGGTCTTCATAAAAAACATGGCAGGTAGCGCGGTAAAAATTAAAAAGATCGGCGCGCATGCACTGATATTTATAGTCAAGCGGTGCAGGTACCCGGCCCTTATTAAATTCCAGCAATCTTTCTGAAAGATTCTTCATGCAGGAATGCAATATAATTATTATGCCATGCAGGCCAGCAGAACATTTACTGTGGCATGATTATAATAATACGGGTTAAAAGTGTTATGAACAATCAATTATTGTGTAATGATAACGCCATAGGTTTAAAACGATCTATTTGCCTGTTCCTGTCGTGTTTACTACTCGCTTCCTGCGGGGCTTTGAAAGAAACAGGCCAATTTGCAGAAGGCTATTATTATTACAGGAACGCAAAAGTGTATATCACCAAAAATGGAGACAGTGTTACCGTATATGGCGCCCATCCCAATCATCCCATTGATACGGTTGCACTGTTGCAGTTACCTGCGCCGGCCATTAAAGGGCAATTGTCCCGGTATGTTTTCAGCCAATCCAGTTTTGATCTGGATGTTGTGACCACACCGCTTAAATACCGACCGCCTGTTGCCGGTTTCCCACGACAGTTAAATTCGCAGATCAATGGCGGAGTTTATATTGGTAAGCGCCGTGATAATTTTACTGTTCGCGAAACACATACACCTTTGTTACGAAACCAACTTAGCGTAAACCATTTTGGATTTTCTTACGGAGCTTTTATCGGTTTAGGAGCCACAGCGATGAATTCATGGGTAACTAATAATGGCATCAACATTGAATATGATGGCGTAGTGCTTACCAAAGGGCTTTCTTTTATTATTGGATTGAATAAAGTAAATATAGGCCTTGCGATCGGAACCGACCACCTACTTGATCCTAACAGGAAAGTATGGATCTATGAAGAAAAACCCTGGATAGGATTGGCTGTAGGATTAAACCTGAATTGATGTAATGATCAAGGATAGCGGGTTCACAACCAAAAAAATCCTGCCGGTGCGGCTCAAAACGGCGTGACCCTGGGTAACTGTTTTAGTGCTTAGTTATGTCAACTAACCAACAACCGGCGCTGCTGCTGCAAAAAAATGAATTACATGTGGAACGATTCGGAAATGATCTTTCCGTCTTTCACTTCATACACGCAGAGTTCCGACATGTTCATTCTTCCCTTTTCTTTCATCGTCATGTCCATACTCATGAGCACAGCAAATGAGTTGCCGGCAAGAAGCGGTTCTGATACAGTTCCGCCGTGCATTTCTTCTACCATTGAACTGAATTTGTGGCCCTTTTCGATAATGGCATCGAGGCCTTGTGTTTCTTTTTCAAAAGCCGGCGACGCCTGGGGCTCAATGCTCAGTGCATCATCGGCAAACAATTCTTTTTGTGCTGTTTCGAATTCGCCCTGGCGGCACAATTCAACCAGGCGGTTTGCGATCTGTTCGGTTGTCATAAAATTATTTTTTATAAAGCTATACACAATACGAACGGCAGCGCATTAAGTTTACGTGAACGATATCTTCGGTGGTTAAATAAGGTTAAAGAAGTTAAACCGGGTTAAAGAAGTCAGCGACAACTTTAACCCGGTTTAACTCCATTTAACTTTTTTAACTGTGCTGAAACTCATACACACTTTACAACCATGTAGTGCGGTTATTACAAAACCGGTACGGCATTTTCAAATTGTTAAATAATTACTACTTAATCATTACGCAATCATCATGTAATTATTAATTGATGCGCAGCCTGTTTGTTTGCTGATGTTTTAAAAGAAGTTTTGCGGTCTCAACCCAAATTGTATGTACGCCCCAAAACTTTTCCGTTCTTCATTACTGTTTATTTTCTTTTGCGCCTGTTTATCTGTTTACGCGCAAAAGCCTATGCCTGTTGCTTCTTATCAGTGGATAAAAGGGAACGGGTTTGTGCAATCCATCATTATTAAAGAATGCAAAAAAAACTTCTGCGAAAGGAGTACTGTATAAAAAATTTACCTGCACACCATGGGTACAGAACCTTAACTGGATCCCTGAAAACGGAACACTTGTCCTGATTCAGAATCAGATCGAGGGAAGGAGATGGCGGTTCACGTATGTGGATCTCGCTAAATCGATCGGATCGGGTAAACAGGAAGTGATCAAAACAATTGATATAGACAGGGGCGATGAGCTGGAAGGCTTTACTTTTTTAAATACTTCCACACGCGGCATTGCAGTGAGTTCATCGCGGAGAAATAATGTGAATATGATGGGGATCAGCTGGTAAAACGTTCATCAACTTTTTTAAAAACATACTATTATGAGACAAGCAATCAAACTGATCTTTTTAAGTATGTGGCTATCTGTTACGATGCTGCATGCACAAACCGTTTCCCGCGTCAGCGGTACGATAACAGGCGCAAACAATGAACCATTGCATGGTGCAAGTGTTTCGGTGAAGGGAACAGGTAAAACAACAGTTGCCGATGCTGCGGGTAAATATTCCATCGCAGCAGTTGCCGGCAACACACTGGTTATTTCTTTTACCGGTTATGTTTCACAGGAAGTAAAAGTAACCGGCGATGCAGCGAATATCAAACTCGAGGAAGAAGTAAAAGTGCTGGAAGAAGTATCGGTAGGTTATCAACGTTTGCGCAAAAGCGATCTTACCGGCGCGGTATCGAGTGTAAAAGCAAAAGAGCTCAATCTCAGCACGCCTACATTAAGCCAGGCGCTTGTTGGTAAAGTAGCGGGCGTACAGGTTTCGCAGGTAAGCGGTGCGCCGTATTCGGGAACAAAGATCAGGGTGCGTGGTATCGGTTCTATCAATGCAAGTTCCGAACCTTTGTATGTGATCGATGGTTATCCCGTTGGCGGTAATATCAGTTCAGGCCCGGGTAACAGTACCAACCAGACGAATGGTTACAATCCTTCAACAAGCGGCAATGATATTTTTATTAATCCCGAAGACATTGAATCGATCGAGATCTTAAAAGATGCAGCATCTGCGGCGATATACGGATCAAGAGCTGCTGCGGGTGTTGTACTCATTACAACCAAAAGAGGGAAACAGGGCAAAGGAAAATTTGAGTACGATTACCAGTTGGGATCCAATCAACTTGAACACAAAGTAAAAATGCTTGATGCGAATGGCTTTGCGCAATTGTTTGTTGATGGAAGGAACAATGCATACCATGATATCCTTATTGCAAAAGGGGTTACCTGGAGCGATGCATTCTATTCTGATGATAATGCCACGCGCACTGCGAAAGCAGGAAGCGCTAATACAGCATCAATCTCCATTTTAAAATATTTGTATGATTTTCCATCACAAAAAGTTCTGCCTGCCCCGTATAATACAGACTGGCAGGATGCTTTGTACCAGAATGCATTGGATCAACGCCATACCATTTCTTTTTCAGGCGGCAATAATGGTACGCGTTATCTTCTCAGCGCGGGTTACCAGGATCAGCAGGGTATTATCGTAAGCACGTTTCAAAAAAGAATTAACCTGCGCGCGAACATCGATGCCGACCTCACAAAAAAATTAAAGATCAGTTCCAGCATTTTTGTTACCAACACCAATAACCGTGAAGTGGAAGAAGGGCGTTTTGATCACGGCCCTATTCTGGGCGCCCTGGTGTATATGCCATTCTTTCCTGAGTATAACCCTGATGGCAGCCTTGCACTGGGACAAGCTTCGCAACAAACAGATGGATTTTCTTATGCATTTCAGTCGATCGAAAACCCCGTTGCACTGGCACAGCGTGTGAATATTAC
>JABDAP010000028.1:30777-31051 GCA_013289065.1 Bacteroidota bacterium
GGCGACAAGGGCAACATATGGCGTAAGCGCAACGTATGAGATCATACCAGGGCTGAGTGCAAAAGCGAATCTTGGCGCACAGACCTATAATGAAAAATACGAGTATTATTATCCAACCGATTTAAGCAGCGGTATCAATCCTCCCGGATCTGCGCAGGCTATCGCAGCTGCGAATGCATCTGCACAATTCATGGCCAATACAGATGCGCTTGGAGAGTTCACGCTGAATTATAAAAAAGCATTTGGCAAACACAACCTCGATGTGATCGGAGGA
>JABDAP010000029.1 GCA_013289065.1 Bacteroidota bacterium
TGCTGCTGATCCCGTTTTGCGTGAAAGCACAGGATCAAAATGCATTTCATTATAAATCAATACTGGTTGATACGCATAATGATTTTTTGACCAAAGCCGTTGAAAAAGGGTATGCGATGGATGCAGACCTGAAAGGAAAAACACACAGCGACTTAGCACGTTTTAAGCAGGGCGGTGTGGATGTACAGGTTTTTTCTATCTGGTGCGACGGGCAGTTTGGAAAGGAAACCGCATTCGCAAGAGCTAACCGTGAAATGGATTCGTTGTATGCAGTGATCAAAAGAAATCCGGATAAAATAACGATGGCCGTTAATACAAAACAGATCAGGAAAGCAATAAAACAACACAAACTCGCCGCTATGTTTGGCGTAGAGGGCGGGCACATGATCGAAGACAATCTTGACAACTTAGATAGCCTCTATAAACGCGGCGCACGTTATCTAACATTAACCTGGAATAATTCAACCGGATGGTCTACATCGGCAATGGAAGAAACAAAGGGCACCTATAAAAATGCAAAAAAAGGGTTGAATGATTTTGGCATACAGGTAGTAAAACGAATGAATGAGCTTGGAATGATCGTAGATGTTTCGCATGTTGGCGAGCAGACTTTCTGGGATGCGATCAATACAAGTACCAAACCCGTTATTGCATCGCATAGTGATGTATATGCTTTGTGCCCTTCATTCAGGACACTGAAAGACGACCAGATAAAAGCGATCGGCAAAAACGGCGGCATCATCGATATCAATTTCTTTTCGGGTTTTTTAGACAGTAACTATGATAAACGCAATGAAGCGTTCGCAATAAAACACAAAGCGGAAAAAGATTCGTTGAAAAAAATAAATCCTGAACCTTATTTTACGGATGAGTATCTGTATGAAAAATACCCGGCAGAAGTAGAGAACATCCGCGCGCCTTTATCATTGGTGATCGATCATATCGATTACATCGTAAAGATGATCGGTATTGACCATGTGGGAATAGGTTCTGATTTTGACGGCATCAATTCCGGCCCGAAACAATTAGATGACGTAACGTGTTATCCTGTTATCACACAGGCTTTGCTTGACCGTGGTTACAGTAAAAAAGATATCAGGAAAATATTAGGAGAGAATTTTTTGCGGGTGTTGAAGGCTAATGAGAAGTGACTTTCAGCATTGCGTGATTTAAAATTTTCAATAAGAGAGAAACGAAGAAAAAGAGAAAGCATGCATTTCGGAGGCGCTCTTTTTCTTCGTTCTTCTCTTAGCGAAATTTCCGAATATAAACAGGCAAGCAAAAGTTTCAAGATTGAAAAATTCCAAAATATAAATATGGAAGTACATCACCATCCACATCCTGAAAAGAAAGGTTTCAGAGAATATTTTCTTGAAGGTGTTATGATCTTTCTCGCAGTAACCATGGGTTTTGTGGCAGAGAATATCAGAGAAAAAATAACAGAAAATGCAAGAGCCAGAGAACTGGCCGAAAGTATGTACCAGGAAGTGTATACGGATTCTGTTCAGTTACAAAAAATCATTTCGAGCCGCGAACATAAAGAAGCACAGCTGGTTAATTTGATCCGTCTCACTAATGACAGCAATGTTGCGAAAGCCAGCCAGCAATTAATGCGCAGTTTAACATGGTCGTTCCTGATCGTAAGCCCCATCATCTTTGAACCGGCAGACGGCATACTTACCCAACTACGCAACTCAGGCAGCCTGCGGTATTTTAAAAACACCGAACTGCAAAAAGAATTTGGCGCGTTGAGTGTAACGATCAGCAAAGTAAGAAGCCGGCTGGAAGTGGAGAACAGTTATTCGCAACAATATGTAAGGCCGCTTATTTTGAAATTCTATAATTTTAAATGGTACAATGAATTGACAAAAAATGGTTCCGTGCCGGTAGTAGATGCTATTGCCAAGGAGCCTGATCCAAAAGAAATACCTGTTATATACAATGCGGCATCATTCAATAAAACAGAAATAATCAATACCGCTTCTTACTATTTATTGATATTAAGAGGTACGAGGCAGATCCAATTAAAAAATTATATGGATATCAATCATACGCTTTTAGAAACATTACGAAAAGAATATAACCTGAAAGGCGATAAGTGATATGAAACCGGGAACAAAAAGATTATTGATCAAAATAGTGATTTGCGTTATCATTGGTTTTGCCTCTGCATTTTTCTGGAACAGGATGAAGGGGAGCTGAAGCAATGTGAATGGCAATAGTGAATAGTGAATAGTGAATAGTGAATAGTGAATAGTGAATGACAATCAAAATCAATTTCAAAATTTCCCAATTTCAAAATTCCAAAATTGATCTCATGGAAGTACATCATCATCCAAATGTTGAAAAGAAAAATTTTAAAGAATATTTTCTCGAGTTCCTGATGATCTTTCTTGCCGTTACGCTTGGGTTTGTTGCCGAAAATGTACGCGAGCATGTGAGCGATTCTGTAAAAGAAAAAGAATATGCCATCAGCCTTGTGAACAATCTGAAAGACGACACGCTGCGCATGCATCAGGTGTTGAAAGAAAATGAACGCAAACTGGATAAGCTTACAAAATTCATGTCGCTCTCTCACCAGAATATTTCAGATACGTCCGTACGGAGGCAATTCTATAGCTTCGCAACAAGCTCTGTTGGGTTTTATTCTCTTTTCAAAAGCAATGATGCCACCATGCTACAGTTAAAAAATTCCGGTGGTTTACGTTTTATGCGCAAAGGGTATGTGGCCGATAGTATTGCGATGTATGATATTGAACTGAATAGTGTGTATGCAGCGGCTGTCCTGTACAATAATGCTACAGACCTTGCCATACTGGCCACGCATGATGTGCTGGATTACAGTATTTATTTTGACAGCTCTTTTTACCACGATAGATCTTTTACCGGCAAACCGCTACCTTTTTTAACGAATGATGCATTGTTGATCAAAAAATTATTCAACAAAATTGATTTCGAGATCGGCGCCACACGCAACTATCTTAATAATTTACAAGACCGTTTGCCCATAGCCGAACAGTTGATCGCGTACCTGCAAAAAACATACGATCTCTAACAGAAATATATATCATCAACATGAGAAAATCATTACTGCTGCTTTTACTGCCATTGCAGTTACTGGCACAACCCTTTACCAAAGAAGAGATCAGCCGTTGGCAGAAAGAAGCCAAAGCCGTTACCATTATCCGCGATAACTTTGGCGTTCCGCATATCTATGGCAAAACAGATGCAGATGTTGTTTTCGGTTTATTATATGCGCAATGCGAAGATGATTTTAAGCGCGTTGAAATGAATTATATAGAGAAGCTGGGCAGGACAGCAGAAGTAAAAGGCGAATCGGAATTATACAACGACCTGCTCATCCGCCTCGTGATCGATTCAACAGATGCCATCAAAGACTATGAGAACAGCGCCAGCTGGTTAAAACAATTACTGCATGCATATGCAGATGGCATCAACTATTATCTCTACAAACATCCTGAAGTAAAACCGGCGCTGCTCAACCGTTTTCAACCATGGTACGCTTTATTGTGGACAGATGGAAGTATCGGCGCCATTGATATAGCAGATGTAACGGTGAATGAATTAAAAAGTTTTTATTCGAATGCTGAACAACCCACCGCATCACTGATCAATAAAGAATACGATGCTTTACCCGGTGGTTCAAATGGTTTTGCAATAGCGCCTTCTAAAACAGCTTCGGGCAATGCCATATTATATATCAACCCGCATGTAACTTTTTATTTTCGCCCGGAAGTAGCCGTACAAAGCGAAGAGGGCTTACACGCTTATGGCGCCGTTACCTGGGGGCAGTTCTTTGTATACCAGGGTTTCAATGAACATTGCGGCTGGATGCATACGTCCAGTTATAGTGATGTTGCAGATTCGTATATAGAAAATGTAACAAAAGTTGATGGAGAATTAG
Organism: Bacteroidota bacterium; assembly: GCA_013289065.1. Lineage (GTDB taxonomy): Bacteria > Bacteroidota > Bacteroidia > Chitinophagales > Chitinophagaceae > Sediminibacterium. The sequence goes on from JABDAP010000029.1 coordinate 3,926, forward strand.
TGTATGAATATGACAGGAAATATAAACCCATCGGAAAGAAAGAGATCAGCTTGCAATATCTCTATAACGGAAGTTTACTAACTAAAAAATTAACTACCTATTTCACACAACATGGGCCGGTGATGGCGAAACGGAATGGTAAATGGATCTCGGTAAAAGCAAATAACCGTGATATGAAAGGGTTGATACAATCCTGGCAGCGCACAAAGTCAACAAATTTTGCTGATTATAAAAAAACGATGGAGCTATTGGCGAATACATCCAACAACACTGTTTATGCAGATGATAAAGGAAACATCGCTTACTGGCACGGAAACTTTATGCCAAAGCGCGACCCGAAATTTAACTGGAGCAAACCGGTTGATGGAACCATTGCGGCTACTGAGTGGAAAGGCTTGCACGCGCTGGATGAATTGATACAGGTAAAAAATCCTGCATCGGGTTTTATACAGAATTGTAACTCCACGCCTTTTACTGTATCAGGAGTTAGTAGTCCGAAAAAAGAAAATTTTCCAGCATACATGGCGCCGATGGGAGAAAATTTCAGGGGCGTTAATGCAGTAAAAATATTGAGCAGCAATGATCATTATACGATCGATAAAGTGATTGCATCCGGTTGGGATCCGCATCTTGCGGCATTCGATGTATTGATGCCTGCTTTGCTGAAAGCATACGGGGATCATAAAAACGAAGCGGCTTACCAAACGCTTGATGCCCCGATGAAATTACTGGCGGCATGGGATAAGAATACTTCTGCAACATCCGTTGCCACAACATTGGCGATAGAATGGGGTGAAAAGATCTGGCGTAATGCACAAAGAAATATGGGTGATGATGATAAACTCGACCAGGTTGAAAAAACATACCGTTTTGCATCAACAGCCAATGCAACCGACTTATTACAGCCGATGGTTACCGTACTGACAGAACTGACTAAAAAATACGGCACCTGGCAAACAGCCTGGGGCGATATTAACCGTTATCAAAGGCTGACAGGAAACCTAACCGAAAAGTTTGATGATGCACAACCAAGCATACCAGATGGTTTTGCCGCATCAACCTGGGGCTGCCTGCCATCATTTGTGAGCCGTAGTTTTAATGGAACCAATAAGCGGTACGGTTATAACGGCAACAGTTTTATCTGTGCGATCGAGTTTGGCAAAAAAATAACTGCCAAATCTTTGCTGGCAGGTGGCGAAAGCGGCAATATCAGCTCACCGCATTTTGGCGACCAGGCGGAGATGTACACGAAAGGAAAATTCAAAGATGTATTGTTCTATAAAGAAGATGTTTTGAAACATGCTGAAAAAACATATCACCCGGGAGAATAATTAATATAGCCGCAGATTCGCAGATTAAACAAACAAATCTGCGAATCTGCGGCTTACCATAGCATTCATTTTAAATGACTGATCATGAGAAAATTTTTTATCCTTTTATTATTACCTTTTGCTTTAACCGCTCAAAAAAATTACCCGCAACTGCTCGATCAGTATATGCAGGCGCAAAACAGGGTCAAAGGCTTTACCGGTGCAGTGTTGGTGATGAAACGAAATAAAGTGTTGCTGAGAAAAGCATATGGGCTCGCCGACAGGGAGCTATCCGTACCAAACACACCGGAAACAAAATTTGAAATTGGTTCTGTTACCAAACAGTTCACAGCAACCTGTATTCTGCAGTTAATTGAACAGGGCAAATTAAACCTGCATGATAAGTTGAGTAAATTTATTCAATCGTTTCCGAAAGGCGATAGCGTAACCATTCAAATGCTGCTAAACCATACTTCCGGGATAGCGAGTTATACAGATATCCCGCAGTTTGGCAGTGTGTCAACCTTAACCTGGCCAAAAGATTCCATGATCTCTTTCTTCCGTAACAAGCCGTATGATTTTTCTCCAGGCACAAAATTTAAATATAATAACTCCGGTTTCTTTTTATTGGGATACATTATTGAGAAAGTTAGCGGCATGCCGTATAACAAATACCTGCAGCAAAATATTTTTGACAAAATAAGCATGACAAATTCCGGCGTAAATAACTGGGATACTGTTTTACCGCTTCGTGCAAAAGGTTATACAGAGAACAGGAAAAAAATAACGAACGCAGATTTTATTTCGCTCGCCTGGCCATTCAGCGCCGGAGCATTGTATTCGACTATTGATGATCTGTATAAATGGGATCGCGCTTTGTATGGAACTGCTGTTCTTTCTGAAGCATCCAAACAAAAGATGTTTACACCGGGAAAGAACAATTATGGTTATGGCATCAGCATAGATACACTGGACAAACATTTACGCATTGGCCATAACGGCGCTATTCCCGGCTTCACTTCTGTGATTGCACGTTATGTAAATGATGATGTTTGTGTGATCGTATTAGGCAATACGGCTATTACACAAAACAATACATTGCCAATTACAGATGTGCTGGCGGAAGGGTTGGCTGATATCGTTTTTGACATCCCCGTTGAAACGCCTTATGAGCACAAAGAAGTTGCGATCGACCCTTCACTGTTGGATAAATTTGTTGGGAAATACAATGCCGGCCTCACGCTCGAGGTGATCAAAAAAGATAATAAACTCTACCGCCACCGCGATGGCACCGCAGATATTGAATTAAAACCGGAATCCAACACCAAATTCTTTTATGCCGATGACAGCAACCGCCAGCTGGAGTTTGAATTGGATAGTGCAGGAAAAGTTGTAAAGATCTGGTTCGTTAATAATGAACAGCGGGGAGAGATGAAACGTTTATAATGAACGTTGAATGCAAACGCTTAACGCCAAATGCTTTTTTGCATAGGCATATTTTTAGCCGCAGATCCGCAGATCAGAAAACCGATCTGCGGATCTGCGGCTATTTTTTTTGAAAAAATTGATAACCCTGTATGTAATATTTCCAACCCCCGCATCTGTTTAAAAAGCTATTGCTATGAAAACAGATCTCTACGTACAAATTCCCAAACCCTGCCATGAGAATTGGGATAACATGACAGCGGCTAATAAAGGCAGGTTTTGTTCAAGCTGTAATAAAGAAGTAGTTGATTTCAGCCTGCTGACAGATGTTGAAGTATTGAATTTCTTTAAAAGATCCACCGGCAATACCTGCGGCCGGTTTAGTACTTACCAGTTAGAAAGGCCGTTACAGGAAACAAAGATCGAAAAAAAGAAAAGCTGGAAATGGCTGCTGGCAAGCATTACATCCTTAGTGATGATCAGCCGTTCCAATGCGCAGAAAAAAGAGGAATGCACAGCATTGGTAGGAAAGGTTAAGATAACACAGCCCCGAAAGCCGGATGCGAAAACAGACAGCGTACTTAAAAATTTAGTACTTGGCGGCGCATTTATTCGTCCGCATGTTATCAAACCGCAGCCTGTAATCAAACCAATCATCAACGATCTCAAGGGAGAGGTTGTAATAACAGCAGGCCGCAAAGTAATGATCGATGGATATGTTGATGATGAAAACGATAATGCAATTGCAGGCGCCGCTGTTTCTGTGGGGGGCCAGGTAAAAGGCTATACTGATAATGATGGTTATTTTTCTGTTACAACCCTTGCTATGCCAGGTAAGCTTTCTATCAGTTTTACATCAGTTGGTTTTACTGATGAAAGCTCAGTAATAGATGCGCCGAAAGATATAGCAACGCTGTTTATTACTATGAAACCGAAAGCGCAGGAATTGCCCGGCGTTACAGTAACAGGTTATGGAACAAAAGGTATACAGTGCCGAATGGGAGATTATACTTCTTATATGAGCGTTGAAAAAAAAGATACACTTACCTCATTTATCCGTAAAATAACCGGCGACCCTTTCTTAAGAATATATCCCAACCCTGTTGCAAAAAATACAACGTTCAATATTTCAATCAAAGAAGCCGGCAATTACCAGGTACAGCTGCTCGATAATAATTCCAGGTTATTGCTGTCAGAAGAAAAGAGCACTACATCAAAACAGCAGGTAATAAATATATCGTTGCCGGAAAATATAGCAGCGGGAATTTATTATGCAAGGCTGATCAATATGCAGACAAAGAAGACATTCATTGATAAGTTGATTGTTCAGTAGAAATAGTCTGGAGTTAGGAGTCTGGAGTTAGAAGTTAGGAGACTGGAGTTCATTTCGTTAATAAAATACTCCAGTCTTCTAACTCCAGACTCCAGACTTTATTTATCAATCATCTTAATATGATACTCCTGTATCAACGCCGGATTCTCTGGTGTCAACGTAAAACTGACCATCACATTTGCATTCTCTCCTTTCATAATAAAATATCCGCGTAGCTGATTTTCGGGTACCACTTCTCCAACAGAAATAATTTTTCCTGTTTTTGCAAAGATGCCGTTCGCTTCTTTTTTCATTGCATCTGTAAAATAATCGGAAAAGAAATTAACTGCGAATATGCCTGATGATTGTGCATTGGTAAAATCCGGCAACAGTTTCACCAGTTCATCCCTGCGTTGCATTAATATTTTTGAAGCGGGTAATTGCCGGGGTTTTAATTGAGCCATTCGTATCAACGTATCCAGCGCCATCGTATTCGGAACACCGGTTGATGCATATGTTACATTCGCAAAAAGTATTACGCCGATCCCGTACTCCGGCAATATCACCCAGTTGCTGCCAAAACCCGGCAGGCCGCCGCTGTGGCCGATCGTTTCACGGCCTTCGCAATCTTTTGTCCAGCGCAATCCATAGGCATATGCAGAAGCCATTGCGCAGCTGCGGCCGCTGGGATATGTATAGTTTGTATTCAATCCTGCAAAGCGCCAGGGCTGGTGCATTTCGCGGATAGAGCTTCTTTTCACCGGCCCTTCTTCTACATCAATTCTAACAGGCCAGGCAGATTGATGCAGTGCAACATATTTACTGAATGATTCAACGGATGTGATCATTCCGCCCATCGCCCCATAAATTCCATCATGCAATAACGCTTCTTCGCGCCAGGCATCGTTGATCCAGCGGTAGCCATGTGCGAGTTCGGATGGCGGCACTTTGGTATATTCCCATGCAGCCTGCTCCATACCCAATGGCTGCCAGATATTTTTAGCGATGTATTCGCTGTATGGAACACCGCTTACTTTTTTGATGATATAACCAAGCATCGCAAAACCCATATTACTATATTCATACGCAACACCTGGGTCATTGGAAAATGAAATTCCTTTTTTGATCATTGCGATCAGTTGTTCATCCGTATCTGCCAGTTGCCTGTCGCCCCAGGGATTATCTTCGGGAAAGCCCGCCGAGTGCGATAATAAATTCCTGACTGTGATCTCCGGTGCATCTGATGTAAGCTTCTGCCCTTTTATTTCGGGGATGTATAAATAAACAGGGTCATCCAATTTTAATTTTCCTTCATCACGCAGTTTTAAAATGGCCATGGCAGTAAAACTCTTGCTCATAGAAGCGATCCGGAACATGGATTTTGTAGTAGCAGGAATTCTTTTATCAATATCTGTATAACCGCCGCTGCCGGAGAATATTAATTTACCATCCACCATCACACCAAATGCATAACCGGGAAAATGATTTTTTTCTGCGTACGCTTTATATATTCTTTCAATTACGGGTAAAACGGATTCGATCTTTTTCATGCGGGCCGGATCGGTAAACGATGCTTCGCGGTAATCTGTGATCGTATGGCTGCTGACAAGTTTACTTTGGGCGATCGCGTTCGCCGATAACAGCAGCAAAGATGAGAACAGGATTTTTTTGAAAAGATTGATCATAAACAATTATTTAAAAGGAATTATGCACGCAGAGGCGCAGAGGCGCGGTTAGTATTTCATCAGCCTGTTTACGTATTCATCCAGTCTTTTCTTCGCCATAAAATTTTTCTCCAGTTCCATATTAAAAGGAACAGGCGTATCCATAGAAGCACATCGCATTACCGGTGCATCTAATAATTCAAAACAATGCTCACCGATCCATGCGCTGATCTCTCCGCCAATACCGCCGGTGAGTGTGTCTTCATGCAGCAATAAAATTTTCCCTGTTTTTGCCACTGATTCTTTAATGGCTGAATAATCCAATGGCAGTAATGTTCGCAGGTCAAGTATGTGTAATGATGTTTGCGGGTTCTGTTCCTGGTATTCCAGTGCCCAATGCACACCGGCGCCATAAGTGATGATAGTGAGATCTTCTCCTTCTTTCACCACATTCGCTTTGCCGATCTCCACTTCATAATATTCTTCTGCAACAGGGCCGCTGATACTTCTGTACAATGCTTTGTGCTCAAAGAACATAACAGGGTTGGGATCATTGATCGCAGCGATCAACAAACCTTTTGCATCATGCGGTGTTGATGGGTACACAATTTTTAATCCCGGCACATGCATAAACCACGCTTCATTGCTTTGCGAATGAAATGGCCCGGCGCCAACGCCACCGCCTGTTGGCATGCGTATCACCACATCGGCATTCTGCCCCCAGCGGTAATGAATCTTGGCAAGATTATTTACGATCTGGTTAAAACCAACCGTTACAAAATCTGCGAACTGCATTTCCATTACAGATTTATATCCTTCTAAACTCAATCCCAGCGCCGCACCAACAATGGCGCTTTCGCATAACGGTGTGTTGCGTACTCTTTCTTTTCCGAACGTTTCTACAAAGCCTTCCGTTATTTTAAATGCGCCGCCGTATTCTGCAATATCCTGTCCCATGAGAACAAGGTTGGGATGTTGCTGCATACTTTGGTGGAGGGCTTGTTTGATGGCGTCAACCAAACGTAAGTCTGGAGTTAGAAGTCTGGAGTCTGGGGTATTTATAAGTTTTACTCCAGTCTCCAGACTTCTGACTCCAGTCTTATTTGCATACACATCCTTTAGTTCTTCTTCAGTGTCTGGATCTATCTCTTCCGCTTCTCCGGCCAGCTTCAGTTCTTCATCAATATAATTTTTGAATTCATTTCTGATATCAGCGACCTGCATTTCGGTGATGATATTTTCTTCGGTGAGGAACTGTTCAAAATTTTTGATCGGGTCTTTCCTGCCCCATTCTTCAAACATTTCTTTGGGAACATATTTGGTGCCGCTTGCTTCCTCATGCCCGCGCATACGGAAGGTCATGCATTCGATCAGGTATGGTTTTTTGTTTTTGATACAGTAATCGCGTACACCGCTGACCGTATCATACACCGATAAAATATTATTGCCATCGATCTGCACGCCTTCCATTCCGTAGCCTTTGGCTTTATCAACCAGGCTTTCGCAACGGTATTGTTCATTAACGGGTGTACTTAAACCGTAGCCGTTATTTTCAATCACAAATATTACCGGCAGATCCCATACAGCCGCTACATTCAATGCTTCATGAAAATCTCCTTCGCTTGTTCCGCCATCACCAGTGAATGCAAGCGATACTTTATTTTCTTTTTTCAGTTGATATGCCAATGCCACGCCATCTGCAATAGCCAGCTGCGGGCCAAGATGCGAGATCATACCGCAGATATAATGCGGCTTACTGCCAAAATGAAAACTTCTTTCACGGCCCTTGCTGTAGCCGTCTTTATTTCCCTGCCATTGCATAAATAATTTATGCAGCGGCATTTGCCGTGAAGTGAACACACCTAAGTTTCTATGCAGCGGCATGATCCATTCATCATGTTGCAATGCCAGTGTGCAACCCACGGAAATGGCTTCCTGGCCGATACCGCTGAACCATTTGCTGATCTTTCCCTGGCGAAGAAGTACCAGCATTTTTTCTTCTATCATTCGCGGCAACAAGAGGTTCCGGTACATGTATACCAGTTATTCGTTGGTAAAATTATTTCGGTTGAATTGCATGTTTCGGGAAGCTTGATGATTTTTGGCGTGAGTCGTCAATCGTCAGTCGTGAGAATAATTTTTCACTCACGACTGGTGCCTCACTACTCACGATCCTAAGTTACTTGTATTTGCCTTGCCATAAAAAATATCACACATAAAAAAAGCCATCCGCATGAACGAATGGCTTGTATATTTTTGAAAACTGTTTTATTTATTGTTAGCTACTTTACTAAGCAACCGTAATATTTCCAGGTATAGCCAAACCAATGTTACGAGTAAACCAAATGCGCCATACCATTCCATAAATTTTGGCGCTCCCTGTTCTGCGCCCTGCTCGATCATATCAAAATCAAGTATCAGGTTCAGTGCAGCGATCGCTACCACAAACAGGCTGATACCGATACTCAGCATACTGCTGTCGTACATAAAAGCAACATTCACACCAAACAAGCGTAACAGCATAGTAAGCACATAAAAAATACAGATACCGGCTGTTGCACTGATAATAACCGATTTGAATTTTTCTGTCGCTTTTATAATGCGGAAATTATACAACAGGAACATCGCAATGGCTACGCCAAAAGTGAGCCCTACCGCCTGCATGATCAAACCCGGGTATTGTTTGGCAAAAGCATTATTTAACACAGCCGAGATGCCTCCGATAAAGAGCCCTTCCAGCAAACCATACAAGGGCGCGAGGTATTGCGCCCAGTTAGGCTTTACAGAAATAGCCACCCCTGTTACCAATCCGCCGAAAACGCCTACATATAATAAGGTGGTCATGCTGCTGACCTGCCCCTGTTCAAACAGGTGCCAGTTGTATGCGGCGCCTGCAATGATCATGAGCATTAAGAATCCGAATTTATTGATAGCTCCCCTCACACTCATCGTTCCCTGCATGTTTGCTTCAATATGCATGCTCCTGTCAAATATTTTCTGCGATAGTGTTGGATTGCCCGATTTAAAGATTGCCATAGTATAAAATTTTGTACGAACAAATATACGAAAACTATAAAGGGTTTGGAATGGTGATGTGTTTAAGGAAAACTAAAATTGATGGGTGTAAATTGTATCTTTGTTATGACAATAGGTTCATCTATGCATACGCTTGTAAAACAAATAGCAAAAGAATACAAGGCGGTTCTTCAGGATCTGTATGGCAATGAATTGGCTGAACTGGTTCTCTTTGGCTCCTATGCCCGTGGCGATGCCCGCGAAGAATCTGATGTGGACTTTGCTATTGTACTTTATAACCCAGCTACCAGGAGCGCCGCAGAACTTGTTAAAACTGCGCCCATTGCTTCCCGTCTTTCCCTGAAATATGGAATGATCATATCTTCTCTACCCGTTTCATTGCACAAAAAACAAACCTCAGAGCAGGGTGTGTTCAGGAATATTCGCAAAGAAGGCATCACAATATGAAGTCCTCCGGTTATAGCGAAGCCGCAAAAGCTTTTGCCAAAGCCAAAGATGCTATTAAGAATGCCGAATATGATTTAAAAGGAGGTTTTGTGCTGGCAACCGCAAACCGGGCTTATTATGCCTGTTATTATTGTATGGTTTCTTTGCTGTATACCAAAGGTATATATGCCAAAACACATCACGGTATTCGTGCAAAATTCTCTGAACAGTTTATTAAGACCGGGATCTTCCCTTTGCCTATATCTGACTCGCTTGCATTGTTATTTGATTCCAGGCAGGAAGCCGACTATGACCTGGATGCAGATATTACAATTGACGAAGCCAATAATCTGACACAAAAAGCGAAAGAATTTGTGCAGTTAACGGAGCAATATTATCAAGATCATGGTATCACTGATTAAACCGTTCCATTACAGAAACGGCACACTACCCTCAACTCATTTCAACTTCTTCAACCCCGGATAATGATCCACTGTTTCCAGGATATAATCCGGGTTCTGTTTAAGGATATGAATAAAACTATCCAATGCCGCTGCATCTTCCGGGCGCTGGAACATACGGTCATGGGTTAATATCACCAGATGATTCGGTGTATGGGTATGGTTTCTTGCAAAACTTGTGTCTACCTGCTCTGCCAGTTTTTGTGGCGACTGAACCGGCCGCGCAGTTTTTTTCTGGAAATGCCATTCCACATCCCACCCGATCGCGTTATACCCGGCGCTGTCCAATATTCTTACAACGGGCCTTACAAGGTTGGAAGCTTTGATCACTGTATCCCCCATCCATGCCGAGTTGCCCGGAAGGCGCACTATCTTATATGGCACATGTAAAAAATCCTGCGCTTCAAAAAAATCCTGCGCCGCCATTTCGGGGTGATGATAAAAGAAAACATATTTATCGTTGGCATGCGTATAACTGTGATTGGCCAATAAGATCTCCGGGTAACCCGCCCTGATCATAGCCACTATTTTTTTACCATCCGTTTTTTTGGCAGTGTGGAGCCCAACCATAAAAAAAGTTGCTTTGATGCTATCTGCTTTGCAGATCTCATAACAGGTAGTGGTGCCATGTTGCGGGCCATCATCGAAAGTGAGGTAGATGTATTTTTTGGTACTGTCGTAAACAAAAGGTTTGCGGGCGAAGGTGTCTACAGTTACCTGTTTACCGGTAACCTGTTCGCCGGCAACCGGTTTGTTATCCGTTACTCCGGAGCACCCTGCCAGGTAAGCGAAAATCATTATCCAGACCGATCCGATCATATACTTGTTTTTTTTACCTGGTGTGCTCATTTGCGTACGAAGATAGCTTTTGGGAGAGAATCCGAAAGAACAGCCTTGTTTTTTCGGAAAATTTAACGACTTTACAAGGCAATAAAAATCAATGTTTATAAGGCTCGCGTTATTATCTTCGCGAACACAATTTAATCTTCGATGGCAACAACAAAAGACGAGGTTCTCCAGAACGTAGTGATCAAATTTGCAGGCGACAGTGGTGATGGTATGCAACTTACCGGCCAACAGTTTACCAATAACACGGCAATGCTGGGTATCGACCTGGCTACTTTCCCCGATTTTCCGGCGGAGATCCGTGCCCCGATCGGCACGCTTCCGGGTGTAAGTGGTTTTCAGCTGCACTTCTCTTCCAACAAAGTATTTACACCTGGCGATATCGCCGATGTATTGGTGGCCATGAATGCCGCCGCATTAAAAGTGAATCTCAAAGCCATTAAACCCGGCGGAAAGATCATTGTAAATATTGAAGGGTTTGATGCGAAGAATTTGCGCCTCGCCAATTATCCCGAAGGCGTTAATCCGCTGGAAGATGGCAGCCTTGATAGTTATGACCTGATCAAAATAGACGTAACAAAACTCACACGCGAATCGCTGAAAGATTTTCCTGAGCTCGGTAACAAAGAAAGGGACCGCGCAAAGAATATGTTTGTGCTCGGCTATATCTATTGGATGTACAACCGGAGCTTAGACAACACCATTGATTTTTTACAGGAGAAATTTGGCAAAAAACCAAGTATCCTCGACAGTAATATCAAAGTATTACAGTCCGGTTATAATTACGGCGATACCACTGAAACATTTACCACACGATACAAGGTGGAGAAAGCAAAAATGAATCCTGGTGTTTATCGCAGCATCATGGGTAACCAGGCTCTGTCATTGGGTTTGATTGCGGTGAGTGAAAAAAGTAACCTGCCGATCTTCCTCGGCGCATATCCTATCACACCTGCGTCGGATATTTTGCATGAGTTGAGTAAATACAAAAGTTTTGGCATCAAAACTTTCCAGGCAGAAGATGAGATCGCGGCAATTGCTGCAGCGATCGGCGCAAGTTATGGCGGCGCACTGGGCGTAACGGCAACATCAGGTCCTGGTATGGCGCTGAAAGCAGAAGCAATGGGGTTGGCAGTGATGCTGGAAATTCCTTTGCTCATCATCAATATTCAAAGAGGCGGGCCATCAACCGGTTTGCCGACCAAAACAGAACAGAGCGATCTGATGCAGGCTTATTACGGACGAAACGGCGAGTGCCCCATGCCGATCATTGCCTCATCCACACCAAGCGATTGTTTTGATGCGGTATATGAAGCGGCGCGCATTTCTGTTGAACACATGACACCGGTTGTGTTATTAAGCGACGGTTATATTGCCAATGGCGCAGAGCCATGGAAGTTCCCTACTTCGGCGGATCTGAAACCGATCAAAATAAATTTCAAAAAAGAACTGGCAGAAGACGAGCCTAAATTTCAACCATACAGAAGAGATGAAAAACTGGCGCGTTCATGGGCCGTTCCCGGAACTGCGGGGTTTGAACATCGCATTGGCGGACTGGAAAAACAGGATGTAACGGGTAATATCAACTACGAACCCGAGAACCACCAGCATATGGTGAACATCAGGCAGGCAAAGGTTGATAAGATCGCGGATCATATTCCATTACAAAAAATAGACAGCGGTGCAGAGAAAGGAAAAGTGCTGGTGATCGGCTGGGGGTCTACTTATGGCGCCATCAAAAGCGCCGTGCTTGAACTGCAGGCACAGGGCAATGCTGTGAGCCATGTACATCTTCGTTACATACGCCCGTTCCCTAAAAATCTCGGAGACATCATCAAAAACTTTGATCATGTTTTGATACCGGAAATTAATAACGGCCAGCTCGTAAAGATCATCCGTGATCAGTTTATGGTTGATGCTAAACCTTATAATAAAGTGATGGGTATTCCGATCACGAAGGGTGAGTTGGTGGATGTGATCAGGAAGATGTTGTAGCGTTCAGCTTTGAGCTTTCAGCAAATATTTTATATTATAGTTAATTACTGTTAGCCGGCAACTCACGGCTGACGGCTGACGGCTCATGGCTGATAGCTGACAGCTGACGGCTGATTTTCTCTACATCAACAGCGATCTTATAAATAAAATAAAACTGATCAGTGATCGATTTAAAATCGGATAATAATTTTCGTGTTTGTGTTTCCATTTGTCCCGACTGAATTTCTTCCTGCCTTTTTTTTACGAGTTGGTTGATGCGCTGATCGAGCAAACGGATCTGCGCGGTTTCGGGTTTTACTGCATCCGTTTTTACAGAACCATCTATCAATAACAAGGATTGCTGCATTGCGTGAACACTTGCATTGATCACGGGCAAATATTCATCCGTAATATATTCCGGCTGCAAAGAATCGGCATAATACGAAAGCGTTGCCGTATGCGATGCCAGCATATGTGTTGAGGCAACAAACTGGTGCACGTATTCAACATTCTTTTGTTTGCTTTTGGGTTCGGATAACATGCGGTTAAATGCATCGGATAAGTTTGCAAGCGATACCCAGCTGTTCCGTCGCACAAAAACCGCTTCGCGTTCATCAATGGATTTTCCTGTAAACGGTGATGAGATGAGTTGATAATAACGCTGAATGTCTTTCAATACCTGGCTCATATAAATGTTTACCTGTTCATGTTCCCAAACCGGCGCGAGTATATATCCAAATAATAAGGCGATCACTGAACCGATGGCGGTATCGATGATCCTGTCTGTAAGGATCGCTTTAAAATCTTTGGGGTCGAGCAGATGAAACATGAGTAACAGGTAGAGCGTCATGAATACAACACTCACGATATATGTTTTGCGCATAAAACTATAGGCGCAGATCATACTGAATGTAAGCATGAGAACGATGGCTGTCCTGTCTTTCACCAGGTATAAAATCAATGCGCCAAATGCCGCACCTATAATGGTTCCCATCAATCTTTCAAAATTTCTAGTCCGTGTTAAACCATAACCGGGTTTGAGGATAACGATCACGGTTAATAAGATCCAGTAGCTATGGCTTACCGGCAGAAACTGGGCAATGATATAGGCAAACAAAGCCGCTGCAGAGATACGCAGCGAATGACGAAAGATATTGGAACGAAAAGAAAGATTATCAATGATCAGTTGCGGATCGATCGCTTCATGAGAAATAAATTCTTCAGGATCGGGTGTATTGATCTTTTTCTTTTTCAGTTTGGTATCATACGAAGTGTACTGATGCAGCGTGCGTATGCGTGTAGCGATATTTTCAATACTGTCGAGGATATGGCGGAGGCTGATAAAACCATCGATGTTCGCTGGTTTTAATTCTTTCAGGCGGAGTTGTTTCAGATGATCCCTTTCTTCCTGCAACTCTTCATCGATCTTTTTATCATAACCGGATGGCCGCCCGCTTTTTAACGCAATTCCTATTTCATCCAATTCCTCAGCCAACGTGTAGATCAATTGACGATACTCTGCGAGAATGCCTGATTCATCAAAATACTTATGCAGTTTTTCATAATCCTGGTGAGAGGTCATAGCGATCTCGAAAAGGTCTGCGGTATCTAAAAACACCATCATCAATACACGCCCCGTATGTGTGGATTCTTTTACAATACTTCGTGTTTTAAATAATAATTCTGCAACAAGTGTTTGTTTCTCCTGTACAGAAACCTGTGCGCGGAATATTTCTTCATAATTCTTTTCGTAAGTAAAACCGGTTTCGTAAAAAGCGGCTTTTGCTTTTAAATAATCTGCCGTCGCCATTACATATTCACCCAACGATTGCTGGATAATTTTAAATGGACGTAAACTATACAGCACCGAACTCAGCAAAATATACCAGGTACCGCCTGCAAGAAGATACAATGCATTGTATAAAATATCCAGGCCTTCATAATGATGTTGTGTTTGCAGAACCAATATCAATAAGGCTGCAAGCCCCACAGATGTTGCCCTTGCGCCATATACCCCGATCATGGAAAAAATAAAACAAAGCAATGGCAACAACACCATGAACAGCCAATGCACCGGTTGTGCCAATGCCGAAACAAGCGCAACCACAAAAACGATCAGGTTACAAACGATCAATCCATTCCTGCGGTGATGAATAGGGCCCGGATTATCTGTAATGCTTACACACAAAGCGCCAAGTGCAATGGCAAGTCCGATTGGTAACTGGTTATAGAAATTGAAGATCAATACAGGCGCGAGTACGGACACCGTTACACGCACACCGCCACTTACATAGTGGCTGTTAACAAAGCTGCGGTATTGTTTCAGGTAATCCATACTATATAAAGATACTTTGAAAAAATTTCACGTGAAGGCGCGGAGGCGCGGTTAGAATTTTTATAATTTCAAAGTCTCATAGATCTATATGAATATTGAACAGCTGCGCGAATATTGTTTACAGAAACCGGATGCGGAAGAAACGCTTCCGTTCGGGCCGGATACATTGGTGTATAAAGTGAATGGAAAGGCTTTTTTGCTGACCGGCTTCGATAGCCACCCGTTGCGGTTTAATGTAAAATGCGATCCTGATCATGCAATAGAACTGCGCGAACAATATCCGGAAAATGTTTTACCCGGTTATCACATGAATAAAAAACACTGGAACACGATCATCGCCGATGGTATGGTTCCTAAAAAAGAAATGCTTGCTTTTATTGATGAATCGTATGCGTTGGTGAAGGGGAAGAAGAAGTGAATGGTGAATAGTTAATAGTTAATAGTTAATAAAATGTACTGTGTTATTATAAAAAAGATCTGATGAAAATATTTACTGGCATTTCATTGATCGCGCTGTTTGTGATTGTTTCGTCGTCTGCAATTATTCAGCGGCCGGGATCGTTGCGTATAAATCCGGCGGATAGCCTGCAGGCGGTACGCGATCAATATATAAAGCAAGTAAGCGAAGCTATAAAAGGAAAAGAGCAAATGGCGGTGGATTCGGTTTTCAAAAATTTAAAGGTCTTTGGCGGGTTTCCGGCCGGCAATCTTTTACTCGCTATGAATAGCTGGAGCAGGGCGCTGGGCGTTACCTGCGAACATTGCCATACACCATCGCACTGGGAAGATGACAGCAATCCTGAAAAAAATATTGCAAGAGAGATGTCTAAGATGACAAGCAACATTACCAATGAATATCTCAGAAAAATTCCGGGAATGAAAAATACAAAAGCGCTGATCAATTGCACTTCCTGTCACAATGGAAAATTAAAACCGGCTTTGCGGATTGAAAACTAGTTGAAATGTCAATGGCCTATCTGTGAAATTCTGTGTCTTCTGTGGCAAAACTTATTTAGGATGCCTTGCATAATATAAACAAACTTCTTTCAATCCACATTCTTCACACTTCGGATTTCTGGCAAGACAAATATATCGCCCATGCAAGATCAGCCAGTGATGCGCTTTGTGTATCATTTCCGTTGGAATATGTTTGACCAGTTCCTTTTCTACCGCAAGTGGCGTTGATGCTTTTTGTGAAACAAGCGCCAGCCGTTTACTCACGCGGAACACATGTGTATCAACAGCCATATTGGGTTGCTCATCAATTACACTGGTAATAACATTCGCTGTCTTTCTGCCAACTCCCGGAAGTTCTGTTAATTCATTTACCGTCATCGGCACTTCGCCGCCAAATTTATCCAGCAGCATATTGGCCATGCCGATCAGGTGTTTGGTTTTATTATTCGGATAGGAAATGCTTTTGATCAACGGAAACAATTCATCAAATGTTGCCTTCGCCATTTTTTGCGGTGTGGGATATTTGGCAAAGATGGCAGGCGTTGTGAGGTTAACTCTTTTATCCGTGCATTGAGCGGAAAGAATAACCGCTACCAATAAATGAAATGGGTTATCATACAACAATTCCGTTTCCGCATCGGGGATGTGCTGCTGGAAATAATCAAGTACGAAATCGTAACGTTGTTTTTTGGTCATGGTAATTGTTCAAAATATTTTTGAAACACATAGATACATAGGATAAAGAAAAGTGCACATATGTACCCTATGTATTATCTATGTATCTATGTGTTTCAAAAAATGTATTGTCGAAGATCAAAATTGCCGGAAACTGTTTCCGATAAAATGTAGTGCATCTGTAATACCCGTTCTCCAATACGTCCATGAATGAGCGCCATCGCGGACACGGTATTCGTGTGGTACTTTTTTATCAAACAGTGCAATGTGTAATAAAGAATTTCCTATGGTTAATCCATCATCATCCCCGCAATCGATCCAGTAGCGGACTTTCTTAAGGTCATCAGCAGATTTTTGTTCTACGATCTTTAAAACAGAATTATTATACCAGTTCTCATTCAGCCTGTCTTTGCCTTTTAAATTTCTGCCATACAATTGGCCGAATATCGCATCATAACGGTTATCAGCAGTAGTAACCATTGCATCATCATCAAATACTGCAGCGCTTAAAGGTGCTGCAGCGGCAAATAGTTCGGGATATTTTAATGAATAGATCAGTGTACCATATCCGCCCATGGAAAGCCCTGCGATGCCGCGGTATTTTTTTTCAGCTTTTATATGCCATGTTTTTTCAACAGCGGGCATAAATTCTTTCACAAAAAAATCTTCATACTTTTCTTTACCATCATACGAATTGATATACCAGCTCGAATCGCCGTTAGGCATGATAATGATCATTGGCGGTATGGTTCCGTCGGCAATCGCCTGATCCGCATAACGGTTGATCTCGCCAAACTGAAGCCAGCCGGTATTATCATCCGTATATCCATGCAATAGATAAACAACCGGATAAGTTCTGCTCGAGGTTTCATAATCGGCCGGGACATACACGCTGTAAGCAACATTTTTACCAAGTATTGCGCTTTTTACAATTTGTGTTTCATATACTTTGCCATGTTGTTGTGCTGCTGAACAAATGGTGATACAACACAATAACAGCATGAGGTAATTTCGCATGTAGATCGTTTTAGGTGGATAAATTTAGCTGAAAAGATTGAATGTTTCACGCAAAGGCGCGAAGGGGCAAAGACGCAAAGTTTAGTTCATGTGAATGCGGACACCCCGCTTTGCGCCTTAATACCTTTGCGCCTTTGCGTGAAAAAAAATTACTTCTTCTTCACCACTTCTTCCGCATATTTGAGGATGGCTTTGATAGATTGCCTCGATGGAGATTTCAGCTTTAACTTATCGAGTTGTTTAATGGAACGGCTCAATACCTGCAGGCGATCCTTCAGTTCAAGGTCATCTTCGTCCAAAGCATGTTGGATAGCTTTGCTTAATTCGGGTGAACAGTCTTTGTAGAGATACAAGATCAGATCCTCTTCTTTGAATTTTTTCATATACACAGGATAACCACTTAAAATAAGAGGATACGGCGTTTAATTAAAACGGGGATCAGGGTAGAATATTGTTGCGGGATGCGGAAAATACGGCTAACGATTTTGCCGGTATTTTATTTTTTGGCGGCGGAAGAATCTTCAATAATATAGATATCCTCACCGTCTTTTTTCATCAGGTAATGCTCACGGGCAAACTTTTCCAATGCGGCCGGATTGTTCTGCAGGTCTTCCAGTTCCTTTTTGGTTCTGGCAATTTCCTGTACATAATACTGTTTTTTGGCTTCCAGTTTTTTCAGGTCGGCCTGCCTGTCGCGCTGCTGAAATACATCCCGCTGGTCAAAGAATAACATCCACACAATAAAAAATACCGATGCAACGAGGTATTTGTTGGTGAGGATGGAGATTATTTTGCGCATGAGTTATGACAGATGATAGTTGTTGGATGGCAGTAAAATTAGGCAGGTTATTTTTTCTTCAACCGGAAATTAATCAACAGATGTTTAAAAGCTGTGAGCGATCAGCAATCAGCTATCAGCTTAATTTATCTTAAAGCTGATAGCTGAAGGCTCAAAGCTGACAGCTGCAAACTACTTCTTTCCAAACTTTATTTTCCCTTTTGGATAAACGCCTGTACTTCCAAGCATCTCTTCAATACGGATCAATTGATTGTATTTGGCGATACGGTCGGTGCGTGATGCGGAACCGGTTTTGATCTGCCCGCAATTCAATGCCACTGCGAGGTCGGCAATAGTGGTATCTTCTGTTTCGCCACTCCTATGACTCATGATCGTATTATAACCATTATGCTGTGCAAGCGTTACGGCATTGATGGTTTCAGTAAGTGTGCCGATCTGGTTAACTTTTACCAGCAACGCATTGGCAATGCCTTTGTCAATACCCGTTTGTAAACGGTTAACATTGGTTACAAAAAGATCATCGCCAACTAACTGGCACTTACTGCCAACAGCCTGAGTGAGCGACTTCCAGCCGTTCCAGTCATCTTCAGCCATACCATCTTCGATGGAAGCGATGGGGTATTGTTTCACCCATTTCTCCCAGAATTTTACCAGTTCATCGCTGCTGACTGCTTTGCCGCTGCTTTTATGAAAAACATATTTTTTCTTTTTCGCATCCCACAGTTCGCTGTTGGCGGCATCCATGGCGATGACTATTTGTGAACCGGTTTTATAACCTGCTGCGGTAATTGCTTCCAGTACGGTTTCGATCGCTTCTTCATTGCTTTGAATGTTTGGCGCAAAACCGCCTTCATCGCCAACATTGGTGCTGAAGCCTTTTTTCTTTAACACACTTTTCAATACATGAAAAATTTCAACACCCCAACGCAACCCTTCGCTGAATGAAGGTGCGCCAACCGGCATGATCATAAATTCCTGGAAATCTATTTTGTTATCGGCATGTGCGCCGCCGTTTAAAATATTCATCATCGGCATGGGCAATGTTTTTGCATTGGTACCGCCGATATAACGGAACAACGGCAATGCCGCTTCTTCCGCAGCAGCTTTGGCAACGGCCATACTTACGGCAAGAATTGCATTGGCGCCGAGTTTGGTTTTATTAGGCGTACCGTCTAAGGCGATCATCGCTTCATCGATCGCTGCCTGTTGTGCGATATCAAAACCAATGATCTCATCGGAGATAATATCGTTTACATTTTTAACTGCTTTCAAAACACCTTTGCCGCCATATTTCTTTTTATCATCATCGCGCAGTTCTGCCGCTTCGTGGATGCCGGTACTCGCGCCGCTTGGTACGGCTGCACGGCCGAGTGCGCCGTCGTCGGTTATTACATCTACTTCAACTGTGGGGTTACCGCGGCTGTCTAATATCTGGCGGGCATGTACTTCAATAATGTAACTCATGATTGCTTGCTTGTTTGGTTATGATTGATTGCTTGAAATATCGTTTGATTATTTATGGAGCCGCAATTTAAGCAATTACTTGCTTTTGTTTTTGAATTCGTTTAACGGGCCCTTTGTTTTGCGCATCAGCACTTCATCGTAGCCTTGTATGATATAATTTTTCAGCAGGCCAATATCTTCGTAACCCATACTGTGGTAGAGTTTGAGCGCGCCCGTATTAAAGGAGGATGCACAGATAAAAACATTGGGGCTAACCGTAAAGATCAATTTTTCTACATAACGGATGGCTGCTTCGCCGATGCCTTTGTTTCTTGCTTCTTCGTTCAAAACGATCGTTTGTATGTATCCGGTGAAACTGCCTTTCAGTTTGATCATTACAAAACCTATGCGGTGATTGTTTTGTTCCAATAAATAAACTTCGCTGACAGGATCTCGTAATAAATTGACCGAATCTTCATAAGAACGTTGCAGCGTGATCCATGGCTCATTGGCTGCCATTAGCTTTGCACACCATTCGAGATCTTCGTGTAAAGATGTTTTGCTGATGGAAACATCAGGATATATTCCCTGCAGCAATTCCATTACGCTGAAGTGGTTAATGTTCTAAAAACTTCTTCCAGGCTGTAGCCTTCCGTTTGCAGGGATACGATGTTGAGATTATATGCTACCGCAAGGTTAAAAAGATGTTTGCGTACCAATTCCGGGTTTGCGGTATGAAGCTTGAAATTTGTATCACTGACCTCATCGATCCGGAAAACGGATTGCAACCTTTCGAGCATTGAAATTTCAACCGCATCGCTGAATTGTACATTCAGGATCTGTGTATCGTTTTTGCCTTTCTGCAAATTCGCGAGTGAATCATCCACAACAATATTTCCTTTGTTGATAATGATCACGCGGTCGCAGATGGCTTCTACTTCCTGGAGTATGTGCGATGAAAACAGAACGGTCTTGTTTTGTCCCTGTTGCTTGATCACGTTCCTGATCTCGATGATCTGATTGGGATCAAGCCCGCTGGTAGGTTCATCCAGTATCAATACTTCCGGCTCGTGGATCAATGCCGCCGCCAGTCCTACACGTTGTTTATATCCTTTTGATAACTGCCCTATTTTCTTTTTTGATTCGATGGTCAATCCTGTAAGTGCAATTACTTTTTCCACCGCTGCTTTTACATCTTTCAGTTGATGAACACCTGCAACAAAACTCAAATATTCACGAACATACATATCGGGATATAAAGGATTTGCTTCAGGTAAATAGCCGATCTTTTTTTTAACTGCGATGGGATCTTTGGTCGTATCCATTCCGCAAACAGTGGCAGTGCCGCTATCGGCCTGTAAATAACCGGTGATGATCTTCATAGTAGTACTTTTTCCGGCACCATTGGGGCCGAGAAAACCAACGATCTCTCCTTTATCAATTGTAAAAGATGCGCCGTTAACCGCTTTCTGTTCGCCGTACTGTTTAAGAAGTTGTGTTACGTGGATTGACATGGGGCGAATTTAAGTAAGTTAAAAAGGTTAAAGAAGTTAAAAGGGTTAAATCAGGTTATTAGAAAACACTTTTTAACCTGATTTAACCCTTTTAACTTCTTTAACGATTCCATCAATCAATCAGTTCCTCAGAACTCTCCGGCAAATGATCATACTCACCTTTTAACGCATACCATCCAAATATCACCATGCCGATCGCGATGGGAATGAAGACGACAATAAATACCGCCCACTGTATTTTAGTATCCAGCACCGGTTTTTTTGCGATCTCATCGGCGGCTGTTTTGATGAGGTAATAAACGGCAACAGGGCCCAGTATTATCCAGATGATGCCTGCAAATCTTTTGAGTTGGTTCATGTGTTTTATTTTTTTGTTGCCACAGACGGCACAGAATAGCACAGAAAATTCTGTGTTTGTCTGTGCTGTCTGTGGCAAAATTTATCTATCAATTGCCGGATCTATTTTATTACTGATATACATTGTTCCAATCACCAAACAAACCGCTGCAATTATTATCGGGTACATCAACCCAACCAATTTATCATTCGTATAAATAGTGGTAAGCAATGTGGCAATAAATGGTGTTAACCCGCCGAACACGCCATTACCAATATGGTACGGCAACGACATGGACGTATACCTGATCTTCGTTGGAAACAACTCTACCAGGAAAGCCGCGATCGGCCCATACACCATTGTTACATACAATATCATTATAAACACAAAAAATACCATCTTCCAG
This sequence comes from Bacteroidota bacterium, assembly GCA_013289065.1. Classification (GTDB taxonomy): domain Bacteria; phylum Bacteroidota; class Bacteroidia; order Chitinophagales; family Chitinophagaceae; genus Sediminibacterium. The sequence goes on from JABDAP010000029.1 coordinate 25,863, forward strand.
TAATCGCTGCTGCCAACTGTTTTGGAAATTTTTGTGTCGGGTTTTAAAGTAACCTTACCTACTGCGCCATACACGGTATCTTTTTTTGTTTCCGATAATACCATTCCATCTGCATAATAGGTTTTGTTTACAACGGTTCGCAAAGTGTCTGCGGTATTGGCTACCGGCGTTCGGGTGGTTTTGATCTGTTTCAGATCGGCCAGTTCTGTTTTGGTTGTGTTATCAGACAGCGTTAATAATTGTTTGAATAAAAACTGGTAGGTAACGATCGCTAAGAACATTCCCGCAAGCATGATCCATTTGCGCCCGATCTTATCGCTCCAGCTTCCGAATACAACAAAGAATGGTGTGGCGAATAAAATGGCCCAGATCAATATCGTTCGCGACTGGTCGAAATCTATCTTACAAACATTTTCAATAAACGACTGCGCGTAAAATTGTCCGGTGTACCATACAACGCCTTGCCCCATGGTTGCGCCAAACAATGCAAGCAGCACCATTTTTAAATTCGACTTATGCCCGAAACTTTCTTTTAATGGATTAACAGAAGTAGCGCCCGCTGTTTTTAATTTCTCGAACAAAGGAGATTCCTTCATTTTTAAACGGATATAAACAGACACCACAACGAGTACGATCGAAACTAAAAACGGAATACGCCAGCCCCAGTCGTTGAATTTGGCAATTGATTTTGCGGCATCGGCATCTAAACTATGGCGCGTTAATAATATCACACCCAATGAAACAAATAAACCCAGTGTTGCCGTGGTTTGTATCCATGAAGTAAAAAAACCTCTCCGGTGTGTTGGTGAATGTTCGGCAACATACGTTGCAGCTCCTCCATATTCGCCGCCTAATGCGAGCCCTTGTAATAAACGAAGCACGAGTACGAGTATCGGCGCAGCATAACCAATGGTATCATAATTCGGTATCAACCCAATCGCAAAAGTAGAGCCGCCCATGATGATGAGCGTTAGCAGGAACGTGTATTTTCGGCCGATCAGGTCACCTAATCTTCCAAAAACCAATGCACCGAACGGGCGCACGATAAACCCTGCCGCAAAAGTAGCGAGCGTGGAAAGCAGCGCCGCTGTTGGATTTGTTTTGGGGAAGAACTGGTTGGCCAATACCGTGGCGAGGCTACCGAAAATGTAGAAATCGTACCACTCGATCAAAGTGCCCAGCGATGATGCGCCGATCACTTTCCAGATACCTTTTGTTTCTTTCATAGTGTCAACTTACGTTAAAGTGCGGAAATCGCAAAGGGCAATTAGTAATTAATAATTAGCAATTAATAATTAAAAAAGGGCATATAAGCTGCTTATCAATTACTAACTGCTAATTACTAACTACTAATTAATTAATTTGCTTTCCCAAATCAACCCCGGCCATGTCTTATCCCTACCAAATAAAATCATTCGACGAATACAAAGAAGCCTATCAAAAAAGTATCGAAGATCCTGCAGCATTCTGGGCGGATATTGCGCAGCATTTTACCTGGCGAAAAAAGTGGGACACCACGCTGAACTGGAATTTTACCGAACCGAAAGTAGAATGGTTCAAAGGAGGTAAATTAAATATAACAGAGAACTGTCTCGACAGGCATATCGCCACCAAAGGCAATCAACCTGCATTGCTTTGGGAACCCAATGCACCCGATGAACACAACCGCACACTTACTTACAGTATGTTGCTGGAAAAAGTTTGCCAGTTCGCACATGTATTAAAGAACAACGGGGTAAAAAAAGGCGACCGTGTTTGTATTTATATGGGCATGATACCCGAACTGGCTATTGCTATTTTAGCGTGTGCAAGAATTGGTGCGATACACAGTGTGGTGTTTGGCGGGTTTTCTGCGCAAAGTATTTCGGACAGGTTGCAGGATGCGCAGGCAGAATTTATTGTAACCTGCGATGGCGCTTACCGCGGCGCAAAAGATATTCCGCTGAAGAATGTGATCGATGATGCATTGATCGGAAACAAAACGGTAAAGCGCGTGATCGTTTGTACAAGAACGCGCATACCTGTTTCAATGATAAAAGGAAGAGATGTGTGGTGGGAAGAAGAAATGAAACTGGTGGAAGAAGCAGGCATCACATTTATAGAAGCGGAAGAAATGGATGCAGAAGATCCGTTATTTATTTTATACACTTCAGGATCAACAGGCAAACCAAAAGGCGTGGTGCATACCTGCGGCGGTTATATGATCTATACCAATTACAGTTTTGTAAACGTGTTTCAATACAAGGAAGGGCAGGTACATTTTTGCACGGCAGATATCGGCTGGATAACAGGGCACAGTTATATTGTTTACGGCCCGTTAAGCGCCGGCGCTATTTCCTTGATGTTTGAAGGCGTGCCAACATGGCCCAATGCGGGAAGGTTCTGGGATGTGATAGATAAATACAAAGTGAATATTTTTTATACCGCACCAACAGCCATCAGGAGTTTAATGGGATTTGGGTTGGAACCATTGCAGGGAAAAAATTTATCATCGTTACAGATATTGGGAACGGTTGGCGAGCCCATCAATGAAGAAGCCTGGCACTGGTATGATGAAAATGCAGGAAAGAAAAAATGCCCTATCGTTGATACCTGGTGGCAAACGGAAAACGGTGGTATACTGATCAGTAACCTCGCGGGTATTACGCCGTCGAAACCAAGCTGGGCAACACTTCCGTTGCCGGGTTTGCAAATGACTTTGGTGGATGAGAATGGCAAAGAAGTTTTTGCCGAAGGCGATGAAACCGTTTCAGGAAATCTCTGTATCAAAGCGCCGTGGCCGAGTATTTTACGAACCACGTATGGCGATCATGAAAGATGCAGGCTCAACTATTTTGCAACTTATCCCAACATGTATTTTACAGGTGATGGTGCCTTGCGCGATAAGGATGGTTTCTACCGCATTACCGGAAGAGTGGATGATGTTTTAAATGTAAGCGGCCACCGAATTGGTACTGCCGAAGTAGAGAATGCAATTAATATGCACGCAGGCGTTGTGGAAAGTGCCGTAGTTGGTTACCCCCATGATATCAAAGGCCAGGGTATTTATGCCTATGTAATTTTTAATGGTAAAGGAATTAATGAAGCGCTTGCAAAAAAAGATATCCTCCAAACAGTAACAAGAATTATCGGTGCGATCGCAAAGCCTGATAAAATTCAGTTTGTAAGCGGCCTGCCAAAAACACGCAGCGGAAAGATCATGCGGCGCATCTTGCGGAAAATAGCTGAAGGTGAAATAAATAATTTAGGAGACACTTCTACTTTATTGGATCCGGGTGTTGTGGAAGAAATAAAAAACGGGAAGATCTGATTTGAATTAGTCTGGAGTTAGAAGTCAGAAGACTGAAGATAGGTGAATAAATATTCCAGACTCCAGACTTCTAACTCCAGACTTACAATATCATTTCCGTATAAACACAAACTGCCCACCCAGATCATCTACATTCTTAATAGGGTAATATTGTAATTGCAAATGCGTGGTAGTCTTGTATTGGTTTTTAAAACTGTCTATCAATTGTTCGGCAGTAATATATTTTTCATGGTTCTCCTGCAGCGCCAAACGTAAATATTCTATAAACTCACTTTCATCCGGAACAGCCTGGCGGTTGCCGCTGGCGAGGAGTTTGCGGCTTTTGTCTTTGTAAGCTTCGGCAACGGGCTCAGGTGCATCTGATGCAATATCGCGGAACAGCGATCCGGCAAAACATGCATCGGCAACAAACAATATATGGCGCGCTTTTGAATATTTGATAGCCCGCACAAGATCATCACTGCTGATATAAGAGCTGAGTTTATTGATCGCTGCATCGGCCGGTACTAAAAACCCTTCTTCAGAATTATCTTCATGTTTTACCATCTGCCCATGGCCGGCATAAAAAACAAAGAGGTTATCATTCTCCGTCATGGCATTTGCTTTCTGTATCAGGCTCTCGAGTATGTTTACTTTGGTTGCGCTTACCAAGGTATCCGTATGCGCCGTTGCAAAATTATAATTGTTCACCAGCAGCGAATAGATCTTGCGCATATCGGTTAATGTTCCGGGAAGGTCTTTGATGCCGGTATCACTGTAATCATTTTCTGCAATTAATAGCGCGTGATAAACGGGCGTATTATCCAACACAGGTATGTTTTGTTTTGCAGCAGGTTTTGGTTTTTCATTATCCTTCGCACTTTCTATCACCACATTTGCAGAGGCTGTATTTGCATTGTTATCTGTTGCCACAATAGCAAATACATTTACACCGGGCTGCAGGTTCACTGTTGTTTCAAAGTAACCGCCCTCTTCTACTTTTACAGCTAAATTATTGATGGTTAATTTTTTTATGCCGCCTTCATCCACCGCTTTGCCGCGTATGCGTTGTGCGCCGGCGGCGGGTTTATCATCTTCAACGGTGATAGATCTTTTGGGTGCGGGTTCTATGATGGTGATAACAGGCGGTGTATTATCAGCCTGTGTGATCACCTGTTGTTTTTTAGTTACTCTTAGCAACGCTGCGGTTACATCCGGCTGCATGGTATTTATTACGAGCGCCTGGTCGTAAGCCTGTTTGGCTTCCTCGCGGCGGTCGAGTTGTTCGAGCACATATCCTTTCAAAGCAAGTAAAGATGCAAAACTGCTTTTCTGGTAATTATTGCTGTTGTCTTTTACATTACCATATAATTTTTCTGCTTCATTCAGATTATCCAATGCAGTTATATAATTATTGGCCGTTAAATTTTTAGTGATCGCTTCCACATATTTTTTAAAGAAGTTCCAGCTTTCATCATCGATATATGCGCTCAGGTTTTTTGCACGAAAATCATTGTAATATTTTGCTGCGTCTGCAAAACGGTATTGTCTTGCCAATGGTTCGATAATATTGATATATCCGCGCGAAAACGTGGGGTCGATCGACATCGCTTTGATAAAATCATTTACCGAAAGTGCATAGTCACCTTTTGTTTTAT